>PKQU01000035.1 GCA_017577925.1 Bacillota bacterium | reverse complement strand
CCGATTGTCACCTACATCAACTTTTTCCGCGGCACGCCGCTCCTGGTGCAGATCTTCATCATCCATTTCGCCCTCATCCCCACGCTGTTTGGCCAGTCCCTCGGCGTGTGGGTGTCGGGCATCACCGCCCTCAGCCTGAACAGCGCCGCGTACATCGCCGAGATCTTTCGCGCCGGCATTCAGTCCATCGACCGCGGCCAGATGGAGGCGGCCCGGTCGCTGGGCATGCGCTACAGCCAGGCGATGCGCTACGTCATCCTGCCGCAGGCCTTCAGGCGCATGCTGCCGCCCCTCGGCAACGAGGCCATCATGCTGCTCAAGGATTCCTCGCTGCTCATGGTCATCTCCTTCCCGGAGCTGATGTATGCATCGAAGACGGTGATGGGCGCCACCTCGCGGGCATGGGAGCCGTACCTGACGGCGGCGGTGTTGTACCTCGTGGTTACGTTGCTCCTGGCGCGGCTGGTGTCGAAGCTGGAGGCGCGCGATTCGACCCGATAAGCGTAAGCGGTTGTGAACAGCGCGGGAGATCGCCCCGCGTTTTTTTGTATCCACAGGGATGGGAAGAAGGGAAGGCGTGGCCGGGAAAGGAAACAACCGTTGTGGAAAACGGATTTGTGGATTGTGTGGACAACCCTGTGCATAACGGATCGCATCGGGAATCGTCATGTGGAAAGCGGTGGGGATAACGGGAAGAGGGTTTCGAAAAGGGGAGACATTTGTCGAAAATTCCTGTTGATTTTGTATACTCGGGCCTGTATACTCATACGTGATTTCCGTTTGTCCGTTTAACGTGGTAATGTATCGTTGCGTTTTGATCATGCGGCGCCGGGCCAAACGATACGGGGAACGCGACACAAACCGGAAAGACAGGGAGGAACGGAAGATGAACAGGTTGCGCACGTGGATAACGGGCCTCGCGCTGGCGGTGCTGGTGGTGGCGGCCGGATGCGGGACGAAGGCGACCGATGTGGGCCAGGCGGGGCAAGCGGGTGACGGCGGCAAGGAGACCATCGTGGTGGGTACCGACGCCGCCTATGCACCCTTTGAGTACGTGGACGCCGACAACAACATCGTCGGTTTCGACATCGACCTCATGAAGGCGATTGCCGAGGTGGCCGGGTTCGACGTGCAGTTCGTCAACACGGCGTGGGAGGGCATTTTCATCACCTTGCAGAACGGCGAGCGCGATGCGCTGATTTCGGCCATCACGATCACCGACGAGCGCAAGGAGACAATGGATTTCTCCGAGCCGTATTTCGAGGCCACGCAGCTGATCGCCGTTCCGCAGAACGCCGACGTGACGAAGTTTGCCGACCTGAAGGCGAAGAACCTTCGCGTGGGGGTACAGACTGGAACGACGGGCGACGTGGCCGTCAGCGCGTTGCTCGGCAAGACGTCCCCGAACATCAAGCGCTACGAAACGACGCCGCACGCCCTGCAGGCGCTGGCGATCGGAGAAGTGGACGCCGTGGTGGCGGACAACGCGGTGGTGCTCCATTACATCCAGCACAACCCCAATGCCAACTTTAAGGCCATCGCGGACCCGTCGTTCCCGAAGGAGTCCTACGGCATTGCCGTGAAGAAGGGGAACCGGGAGCTGCTCGACAAGATCAACCGGGGGCTGAAGGCCATCAAGGAAAACGGCCGGTACGACGAGATTTACAACGCGTATTTCGGGAAACAATAAAAAAACCGGGGCGCCCCCCGCTTGGCGGCAGGGATACGGTGTGCGCATTGCCGTGCGGCGTGCGCATTGCGAAAAATTTTTGGCGATTTTCGTTGACTTTTCCTCCGCCGCGTGGTACACTACGACTGTGGGGTCGCCCTCACGTAAATTTTTAGAAGGAAAGGATTGTGTTTCATGCAAGGTCGAGTCAAATGGTTTAACGCGGAGAAGGGTTACGGGTTCATCGAGCGCGAAGATGGCGGCGATGTGTTTGTGCACTACACCGCCATCCAGGAAGACGGATTCCGGACGTTGGAAGAAGGGCAACTCGTACAATTTGACATTGTGGAGGGCCCCCGCGGACCGCAAGCGGCCAACGTCGTCAAGTTGCATGGGTAAGCGGTCACGTCCGTCAACCTGGAGCATCGAGACGCGAGCGTCGACACGAAACCCTCGGGTGTGATCCCGGGGGTTTTCATGTTTTTGTACGCATTCGCGCGCCGTGTCGAACGGATGGGATGTGGTGTCGAATAGACACGATTTTGTTAAGGATTCCGAAAGCGAAAGGCAGGACTTTGGACTTCCGACCCAGAATAGATGTGGTACAAGGGGAAAGGAGGCATCGGCAATGCGGTTCAACATCCGCGGTGAGAACCTCGAGGTCACGCCTGCCCTTCGGGAGTACGCCGAGCGGAAGGTCAGCCGGCTCCAGCGGTATTTTGATGAGGTGCCCGATGTGGACGTCCAGGTCACGATGCGGGTGGTGAGGGAGGCGCACACGGTTGAGGTGACCATCTCCCTGCCGCGTCTCTTGCTGCGTGCCGAGGAAACCAGCGCCGATATGTACTCGTCCATCGATTTGGTCGTCGACAAGCTGGAGCGGCAGATCCGCAAGTACAAAACGAAAATTTACCGAAAGCTTCGACAGGATGGAAGCCTGCGGGACCTCATCCGCGGCGCGGAGCCCGAAAACGGACAGGCGGACGAAGAGGAGGAGCCGGGGATCCCCATTGTCCGCGTGAAGCGGTTCAACCTCAAGCCGATGGACCCCGAGGAAGCCGTGCTGCAGATGAACCTCCTGGGCCACAACTTCTTCGTGTTTGCCAACGCGGAGAACCATCACGTGAATGTCGTGTACCGGCGTAAGGACGGCACGTACGGGTTGATTGATCCAGAGGCGTAAGGAAAGCGCTTTGATCTCCGGTGCAAGCGTGATCCGCTCCCCAGGCTACACGCCGGCTACCCGCTTTGGCGGGGCGGCGGAAGCCGGATCGGGAGCGATTTCTTTTTTCTATTTATCGGATGCGATGATATAATACCTGTTTAGAGGCGATAAGGGGTGATGCAACCCATGTTGGGGCTGTTAAAGAAGTGGATTGGCGACGCCAACGAGCGGGAAGTCAAACGCTTGTGGCGTGACGTGGAAAAGATCAACGACTGGGAGCCGAAGGTGGCGCGCCTGTCCGACGCCCAGTTGCGCGCCAAGACCGACGAGTTCAAAAACCGCCTGGCACAGGGCGAGACGCTGGATGACATCCTGCACGAAGCGTTTGCCGTTGTGCGCGAGGCGGCCAAGCGCGTCCTCGGCATGCGCCATTTCGACGTGCAGCTGATGGGCGGCATCGTGCTGCACCAGGGGCGCATCGCCGAAATGAAGACCGGGGAAGGGAAAACCCTCGTCGCCACGCTGCCGGCCTACCTGAACGCCCTGTTGGGCAAAGGGGTGCACGTGGTGACGGTGAACGAATACCTGGCCCAGCGCGACGCGACGCAGATGGGCAAGGTACACGAATTTCTCGGCCTCACCGTGGGCCTCAACCTCCAGGGGATGAGCCCGGAGGAGAAGAAGCGGGCCTACGCGGCCGACATCACCTACGGCACGAACAACGAGTTCGGCTTCGACTACCTGCGCGACAACATGGTGCTCTACAAGGAGCAGATCGTGCAGCGGCCCCTTTTTTATGCCATCATCGACGAGGTGGACAGCATCCTCATCGACGAGGCCCGCACACCGCTCATCATCTCCGGCCAGGCGGCCAAGTCGACGGAGCTCTATTACGTGGTCGACCGCTTTGTCCGGCAACTGAAGCCCGGCGAGGACTACACGGTGGACGAGAAGGACCGCCGCGTAATGCTCACCGAAAAGGGCATCGCCCGGGCCGAGGAATACTTTAACATTGATAACCTATATAATACTGAGCACATGCTCCTCAACCACCACATCCAGCAGGCCCTGAAGGCCCACGCGCTGATGAAGCGCGACGTGGACTACGTGGTGGAAAACGGCCAGGTGATCATCGTCGACGAGTTCACCGGCCGTCTGATGCACGGCCGGCGCTATAGCGACGGGCTGCACCAGGCCATCGAGGCCAAAGAGGGCCTTGAGGTGCAGAACGAGACGATGACGCTGGCCACGATCACCCTGCAGAACTATTTCCGTATGTACCAGAAGCTGGCCGGAATGACCGGTACGGCCAAGACGGAAGAGGAAGAGTTTAAGAAGATCTACGGCATGGACGTCGTGGTCATCCCGACGAACAAGCCGATGATTCGCAAAGATCTGCCCGACGTGGTGTTCAAGACTCAGGAGGCCAAGTACCGCGCGGTGGTAGAAGAAATCGTTCGCCGCCACAAAAAGGGTCAGCCCGTTCTCGTCGGCACCACGTCGATCGAAAACTCCGAGCGGCTGTCGGAAATGCTGAAAAAACGCGGCATCCCCCACGAGGTGCTGAATGCCAAGCACCACGCCCGCGAGGCGGAGATCATCGCCCGCGCCGGGCAGCGGGGGGCCGTGACCATCGCGACGAACATGGCTGGCCGGGGGACGGACATCGTCCTCGGTGAAGGGGTGGCCGAGCTGGGCGGCCTGCATGTTATTGGCACCGAACGGCACGAGAGCCGGCGCATCGACAACCAGCTGCGCGGCCGGGCCGGGCGCCAGGGCGATCCGGGGTCGTCGCAGTTCTTCCTCTCCCTCGAGGACGACCTGATGCGCCGCTTCGGCTCGGAGAACATCATGGCCATGATGGAGCGGCTGGGGCTTGACGATGACCAGCCGATCGAGAGCCGCATGGTGACGAAGGCCATCGAGGCGGCCCAAAAGCGCGTCGAAGGGATGAACTTCGACCTGCGTCGCCTCGTGCTCCAGTACGACGACGTCATCAACCAGCAGCGCGAGGTGATCTACAAGCAGCGCCGCGAGGTCCTCGAGCGGGACAACATCCGCGACATCGTCATCGGGATGATCGAGAGCGTGGCCGAGCGGCTGGTCGACGAGCATTGCCCGGATGACCAGGTGCCGGAAGAGTGGCGGCTGGACGAGCTCGTCGAGCAGGCCAAGAACCTCTTTTTGCCCGATGTGCCCCTTGAAGTTGAGGAGATCTGGGGCAAGGAACGGGAAGAGATCCTCGACGTGCTGAAGGCGAAGATCGCCGAGCAGTACGCCAAGCGCGAGGAAGAGATTGGTCCGGAGGTCATGCGCGAGTTCGAGAAGGTGGTTGTCCTGCGTGCCGTGGACTCGAAGTGGATGGACCACATCGACGCCATGGACCAGCTGCGCCAGGGCATCCACCTGCGCGCCTACGGCCAGACCGATCCGCTGCGCGAGTATCAGTTCGAGGGGTACAACATGTTCCAGGAGATGATCGCCCGCATCGAGGAAGAGGTGGCCACGTACATCATGCGCGCCCAGGTGGCAGGCAACCTGCAGCGCCAGGAAGTGGTGAAGCCGGTGATGACGATCGGCGGGTCGTCGAGCAGCGACGAGCCGGTGCGCCGGCCGGTGCGTGTGGAGAAGATCGGGCGCAACGACCCCTGCCCGTGCGGCAGCGGGAAGAAATATAAGAAGTGTTGCGGGGCCCAGGAAGCGTGACCCGCTTCCTGCGGTCACGCGCTACGGGTGCACGCGGCTTGGCGTGTTGCCGGATGCGTGTCCCGGATGCCCTTCAACCCGAACACTGGACGAGAGGTGATGACCGTGACGATCCTTTCCCTTGCCGAACTGAAAGCCGAGCTTTCCATCACAGCCAAGCGATTGGCGGAAATCAGGGGGTCTCTTTGACCTCCCTGGGAAGAAAGCGCGGATCGCTGCCCTTGAGGAGGAGATGGCCGCTCCCGACTTCTGGGACGACAACGCCGCAGCCCAGAAGGTGATCGGCGAGCTGAATGCCCTCCGAAAGCAGGTGGAGACCCTCGAGGGGCTCCAGGCGGCCTACGACGACCTCGAGGTAATGGTCGAGTTGGCCCAGGAGGAGGATGACGAGTCGCTCCTGCCCGAAATCGCCGAACATCTGGCCAAGCTGAAGGAGCAGCTGGCCCAGTTTGAGCTGGAGCTGCTCTTGAACGGCCCCTACGACAAGAACAACGCCATTGTGGAGATCCACCCGGGCGCTGGGGGGACGGAGTCGCAGGACTGGGCGTCGATGCTCCTGCGCATGTACACCCGCTGGGCGGAGGACAAGGGGTACGTGGTGGAAACCCTCGACTACCAGCCCGGCGAGGAAGCCGGCATCAAGAGCGTGACGCTGCTCATCAAGGGGCACAACGCCTATGGGTACCTGAAGGCGGAGAAGGGCGTCCACCGGCTGGTGCGCATCTCCCCCTTCGACGCGGCGGGCCGCCGCCACACGTCGTTTGTCTCTGTCGACGTGATCCCGGAGATGGACGACGACGTGGAAATCGAGATCCGGCCCGAAGACCTGCGCATCGATACGTATCGCTCGAGCGGTGCCGGCGGCCAGCACGTCAACAAGACGGAGTCGGCCGTGCGCATCACCCACCTGCCGACGGGCATCGTGGTGACGTGCCAGTCGGAACGCTCGCAAATCCAGAACCGCGAGCGGGCGATGAAGATCCTCAAGGCGCGGCTGCTCGAGCTTAAACGCCAGGAGCAGGAGAAACAGCTGGCCGAACTGCGCGGGGAGCAGAAGGAGATCGCGTGGGGCAACCAGATCCGCTCGTACGTCTTTCACCCCTATTCGCTGGTGAAGGATCACCGCACCGGCGTGGAGGTGGGGAACGTGCAGGCGGTGATGGACGGGGAGATCGACGTGTTCATCGACGCCTACCTGCGCCAGCAGGTACAAAAGCGCGAATCCGGCGGCCAGCAGGCGTAGTGCCGCCGCGTCCGGCCGCGGCTGGAGGAGAAGCGCACGCAGATCGGAGGAAACCAAGCGTAGGGATGAGCCACGTGATGGGGGAACACCTTCGACCCAACCGGCGCCGTGCGCGGGGGACAGAAATACGCGCCTGGGCGGCCGAATACGGCCTGTTGACCGCGGGGGCCTTCTTTGTGGCCCTGGCGTTCAACCTCTTTTTGAACCCCAACGGCATCGCAACCGGGGGCGTGAGCGGCATCAGCACGGTTGTGGAGGCCGTGTTCGGCGTGCGCCCGGCCATCACGCAGTGGGCGCTTAACATCCCCCTGTTTCTTGCCGGCGTACTCGTCCTGGGGGGACAGTTCGGTTTCAAGACGTTGTACGGCACCCTGGTGCTGCCGCTCTTTGTGCTCCTCACCGACCCCCTGCCGCCGCTGACCCGCGATCCGCTGCTAGCGGCGGTGTTCGGCGGCGTGGGGGTCGGGATCGGGCTGGGGCTGGTGTTTAAGGCCCGCGCATCAACGGGCGGCACCGACGTGGCGGCGCAGATCCTGCACAAGTTCACCCGATGGTCGCTGGGGCTGTGCATCTTGCTCATCGACGGCTTCGTGGTGCTCACGGCCGCCGTGGTCTTTGGCCCTGAAGGTGCGCTCCACGCCCTGGTGGGCCTGTTTGTGACGGGGAAAACGATCGACCTCGTGCAGATGGGGATGGGGTACGCCAAGATGGGCCTGATCATTTCCCGGCATGAAGAGGCGATTCGCCAGGCCATCCTGCACGAGCTGGACCGCGGCGTGACGCGCATCCCGGCCGTGGGCGGCTATTCGGGACGGGAACGCCACCTCCTCCTGTGCGTGGTCCATTGGCGCGAGGTGCCCAAGCTGAAGGAGCTGGTGGCGCAGGTGGATCCGGAAGCCTTCGTTATCGTGACGGAGGCGCATGAAGTGCTCGGCGAAGGGTTTCAGGCCCTCGACGGATTCAAACGATAAGGGGAGGCGGATATGATCCGGCACATCCCGACGGGTTTCGGTGAGGCGCTGTTGGACGTGGCGCGGCGGCGGCCGTCGCTGGTGGTTATTGCCACGGAAGGCGCAGAGCCGCTTGTCGAGTCCTTTTCCCGGGTGTTTCCCGACCGTATTTTCCGCGTGTCGTCCGGCGGTGCCAATGCCCTGAGCATGGCCGCTGCGCTGGCGCTGTGCGAGAAAACGCCGGTGGTGTTCACGGCGCAGCCGCTGCGGTTTTGGTGGCCGCCCGAATGGAAAGCCGTGGCCACGCCGATCAAGGTGGTTCGTGTGGTGGACCCGGAGGAGGATGAGGAGCATGCCGCCGGCGCGGAAGAACTGGCGCTTGTGCGCGCCTGGCCGAGTGGTGCGGTGGTGATTCCTGGGGATGAAGCCGAAGCGCAGGCGGCGTTGGAGGCGGTGTTGACGCGGCCGGAATTCGTCTACCTCCGCCTCGATGTCGGCGAGCTATCCCCGCGCGTGCCGGCGCTGGCCGGTGCGCCGTTCCGGTGGGGACAAGGCGCACTGCTGCGGACGGACGGCAAGGTGCTGCTTTGCGCCACCGGCGTGGCCGTGCGGGCGGCGCTGGCGGCGGCGGAACGGCTGGCCCCGGTGGGGGTGCCGGTTTCCGTGCTCCACCTGCCCACCGTGAAGCCCCTCGACGAGGCGCTGCTCGTCGAGGCGGCCCGGCCGGTCAAGGGCGTCGTCACGGTAGAGCCGGCCGGCGCCCGCGGCGGCCTGGGCAGCGCCGTCGCCGAATGCCTCGCCGCGCGCCTGCCCAAGCGGGTGTACCGCGTCGGGGTGGCGGATGTGCGCGCCGAAACGGGCACGCGGAAGGAGGCTGTCGTGGAGCGCCTCGTGCAACTCGCCCGCCAAATCGGGACATACTAGACACGGTGAAGGGGGACATCCCGATGGAAGGAGGGCGAGTGCATGCGAAAGGGGAGGCGCTTTGGGCGCTGCGCGCTGGTTGGCTTTGCCTTCGTCGCCCTGCTGGTGGGGTGCCGGGCGGGCCAGGAACCGCAGCCCCCTCAGGAAGCCCAGCCCCAGCAGCCCGCGGCCGGCGGGTATGACGCCGCGCGCGCGCAGGCGATCTTTCAGCAATCCTGCTCCTCGTGCCACGGGGCCAACCTCGAGGGGAGCGTCGGGCCGAACCTGCAGAAGGTGGGGGCCAAGTACAGCGAAGAGGAGATCCTCGCCATCATCGAGAAGGGGCGCGGCCAGATGCCGGGCGGCCTGGTGAAGGGCGATGAAGCAAAGAACCTGGCCGCCTGGCTGGCCGACCACAAGTGACCGGAAGAATTGGGGAAGCGGGATGCATACGCGGAAGCCGACCGGGTTTACCGGTTGGCTTTTCTTTTTCGGCGGACGCCCGATTCTTTATGAAAGCGCTTTAGCGATTTCGCTTCTGTGGTTCACGTGTTTTGCGAAACAAGAAATTTGGGGATTGAATGAGTATACTTATGGTCGTATAATAATGCACATGAAACCGGTCCGGTACACGGGGTATGCGGAGGAGGGGACAGGCGATGCACGTGGCCATTTTGGGCGCCACCGGATATGGAGGAGCGGAACTGGTTCGCTTGTTGCGCCACCACCCTGAGGTGACGATCACGGCATTGTACGGCCATTCCCAGGGCGGCAAGAGGCTTGCGGAGGCCTTTCCTCATCTGGCCGATTGGGATGTCGCGGTGGAGTTGTTTGATCCCGCCGACGCGGCGGCGCGGGCCGATGTGGTGTTCACGGCCACACCGGCGGGCGTTAGCCACACGGTGATTCCTGCGCTCTTGGAACGGGGCGTGCGCTGCATCGACCTGTCCGGCGATTTCCGGCTGAAGCGCCGCGAGACGTACCGCCAGTGGTACGGCAAGGAGACGGCCGACGAGGCGCTCCTCGCGCGGGCGGTGTACGGGCTTGCGGAATGGTTCGCCGACGCGGTGCGGAATGCCCGGTTGGTGGCCAACCCGGGCTGTTACCCGACGGCCACGCTGCTGGGGCTCTTGCCCCTGGTGAAGGAGGGCCTCGTCGAGGACGACGACATCATCGTCGACGCCAAGTCCGGCGTGTCGGGGGCGGGGCGATCGCCGGGCCTGTCCACCCACTTCAGCGAGGTGAACGAAAACCTCACCGCCTACAAGATCGGGGTGCACCAGCACATCCCCGAGATTGAGCAGACCGTTGCCGCGGTGACGGGCCAGGCGGTGCGCCTCACCTTTATCCCGCACCTCGTGCCGATGACGCGCGGGATTTTGGTCACGATCTACGCCCGCGCCAAGGCGGGCGTGACGGAGCGCCACCTGCGCGAGGCCCTGCTGGCGGCTTACGCCGACAAGCCCTTTGTGCGGGTGCGCCCCGCTGGCGTGGTGCCGCGCACCAAAGACGTGTATGGGTCAAACTATTGCGACGTGAACGCCTTTTTCGACGCACGAACGGGACGTGCCATCGTTGTGGCGGTCATCGACAACCTGGTCAAGGGCGCGGCGGGCCAGGCCGTGCAGAACCTGAACCTGATGATGGGCTGGCCGGAAACCCTCGGTCTCGAGCGGGGCCCGGTGTTCCCGTAAGTTCCCGCGATTTCCCTGGCGGAAGGACAGGTGGACGACCATGAAGCACAGTGTGGTTTTCGCTCATGGCCAGCAGGAAGCGGAATTGGCCGACAAGTGGGGCATTCGCGTCGTGCCCGGCGGCAGCGTCACCACACCGGTGGGCTTTGTCGCCGGTGGGTTCCACTGCGGCATCAAGCGCAAGCGGCCGGACCTCGGCGCCATCCGCTCGGCGGTCCCGGCGACAGCGGCAGGCGTGTTCACCCAAAATCGGTTCCAGGGCGCGCCGCTCGTCGTGACACGGGAAAGCCTGGCCGAGGAAGGCAAGCTGCAGGCGGTGGTGGTCAACAGCGGCATTGCCAACGCCTGCACGGGGAAAAAGGGACTGGAGGACGCCTATGCCATGCGCCGGCTGGCCGCCGAGGTGCTCGACGTGCCGGAGCCCTACGTGGCTGTGGCGTCAACCGGGTGGATCGGACGGCCGCTGCCGATGGATGTGGTGGAGGCGGGCCTTCGCCGGCTGCCCCAACACCTTGGCCCGCACAACGCCGAAGGGTTTTGCCAGGCCATCCTCACCACCGACACGTTCACCAAGTCCGTCTGCGTGGAGATGACCATCGACGGCAAGCGCGTGCATCTCGCCGGGGCGGCGAAGGGCTCGGGGATGGTGAGGCCGAACATGGCCACGATCCTCGGTTTTCTCACCACCGACGCCGCCGTGGAGCCGGAGGCGCTCCAGCGGGCCCTGAAGCGCGTCACCGACGAGACGTACAACATGATCACCATCGACGGGGACACCAGCACGAACGACATGGTGCTTATCCTGGCCAACGGGTTGGCCGGCAACCGGCCGCTTCACGAGGGGCATCCGGAGTGGAAGCGGTTCGAGCAGGCGCTCCTTTATGTGTCGCGGCGCCTCAGCCAGATGATCGCCCGCGACGGGGAAGGGGCGACGAAGCTGATCCAGGTACACGTGCGCGGGGCGGCGACGAAGGAGGTGGCCCGCGCCGTGGCCAAATCGGTGATCGGCTCCAACCTCGTCAAGTCGGCCATGTTCGGAGAGGACGCCAACTGGGGCCGCATCATCGCCGCCGTCGGCTATTGCGAGGCGCCCATTAACCCGGAGACGGTGGACATTTGGGTCGGCGACGTGCAGCTGGTCAAAAACAGCCTCCCCGTTCCGTACAACGAGGCGGCGCTGCAGGCGCACCTGGAGCGGGAGGCGGTACACATCACCATCGGCCTGAACCAGGGTCGTGCGGAAGCAACGGCCTATGGATGCGATCTCACCTACGAGTACATCCGCATCAACGCCAGCTACGGTCGGGCGTAAGGAAAGAAGGATTATCCTGAAGCCGGCCGGAGGCGAAGCGGGCGCGCAGGCGGATGCGAGAACGGGTGAGGCCCACGCCGACAGGAGGCGGCGGGCCGGGCGGAGGGAGAGGAACCGATGGGCCAAGGGACGCTGGTGGTCAAATGCGGCGGGAGCACGATGGACGCGCTGCCGGACGGCTTCTTCGCCGATCTGGTCGCCCTGCGGCACAGCGGGATAACGCCGGTGGTGGTTCACGGCGGGGGGCCGGCCATCTCCACGCTGCTCAAACGGCTCGGGATTGAGCCCGCTTTTGTGAACGGGATGCGCGTGACCGACGAGGCGACCCTCGAGGTTGTGGAAATGGTCCTTGCCGGCGCGATCAACAAGCAGCTGGTGCGGCGCATCTGGCGCGCCGGCGGCCGGGCGCTGGGGCTTTCGGGGAGCGACGGGGCGCTCTTGGAGGCCCAGCCGATGACGGGGCCGCTGGGACGTGTGGCGACGGTCAAGCGGGTGAACGTGGCGCTCCTCCACCAGGTAGCGGCGATGGGATACATCCCCGTCATCGCCCCGGTGGGGATGGACGAAACAGGCCAGGCGTACAACATCAACGCCGACACGGCGGCGGGCGCGGTGGCGCGGGCGTTGGCCGCCGTGCGTGTGGTGCTCGTCACCGACGTGCCGGGCATCTGGGTGGAAGAAGGCGGCGTGCGGCGGGTACTCGACGTCGTCGACAGCGCCGCAGCGGAGGCGCTCATCGCCCGGGGCGTGATCACCGGGGGGATGATCCCCAAGGTGCGTGCGGCCCTGGATGCCCTTGCCGCGGCAACGGAAGTGCTGATCGTCGACGGCCGCGAGCCAAACGTGTTGAAGCGGGCCGCCGCCGGCGAACCGGTGGGCACGCGTCTGGTGCGCCACACCGCGACCACGTCGGCCGGGAAAGGGGGCGACGAGGGCCGTGACGCTGTTTGACACCTATGCCCGCTGGCCGGTGCGGGCCGTGCGCGGGGAGAAGCACTGGCTGTGGGACGAGAGCGGGCGGCGCTACCTCGACTTCACTTCGGGCATCGGTGTGACCAACCTCGGCCACGT
>PKQU01000034.1 GCA_017577925.1 Bacillota bacterium | reverse complement strand
TCGGCGGCCGACAACCGCCCGCTCAAATTTGAGGAGTTCGAGCAGAAGGTCAACCAGATCATCTACGTGTCGGCCACGCCGGGGCCCTACGAGCTGGAGAAGGCGCCGTATGTGGTGGAACAGGTGATCCGCCCGACGGGCCTGGTCGACCCGACCATCGACGTGCGGCCGACGAAGGGGCAGATCGACGACCTGATCGGGGAGATTCGCCAGCGGGTGGCGAAGAATGAACGGGTGCTCATCACCACGCTGACGAAGAAGATGGCCGAGGACCTGACCGACTACCTGCGCGAGGTGGGCATTAAGGTCAAGTACATGCATTCGGAGATCAAGACCATCGAGCGGATGCAGCTTATCCGCGACCTGCGCCTCGGCGTCTTCGACGTGTTGGTGGGCATCAACCTCCTGCGCGAGGGGCTGGACATCCCCGAGGTGTCCCTTGTCATCATCCTTGATGCCGACAAGGAGGGCTTCCTGCGCTCGGAAACGGCTCTCATCCAGACCATCGGCCGCGCGGCGCGCAATGCCAACGGCCACGTCATCCTGTACGCCGACCGCATGACGGAGGCGATGCGGCGGGCCATTGCCGAGACGGAGCGGCGCCGCAAGAAGCAGATTGCCTACAACAAGGCCCATGGCATCACGCCGCAGACGGTGCGGAAGGCCGTGCGCGACATCATCCAGGCTACGCACGCGGCGGAGGCGACAGCCGACTACCTGCCGGAGAAAGAATATGCGCGCATGACGAAGCGGGAGAAACAGGCGCTGATCCAGCGCCTGGAAAAGGAGATGAAGGAGGCGGCGCGCCGGCTCGAGTTCGAGCGGGCCGCCGAGCTCCGCGACCTGCTGCTGGAACTGAAGGCGGACTTGGCCACGGAATCGAGGCGAGAGAAGCGATGACCCAGGAGTACATCGTTGTCAAGGGTGCCCGCGTGCACAATCTGAAAAACATCGATGTCACCATTCCCCGCAACAAGCTGGTCGTCATCACCGGGCTGTCGGGGTCGGGCAAGTCGTCGCTGGCCTTCGACACCATCTACGCCGAGGGACAGCGCCGCTACGTGGAATCGCTGTCGGCGTACGCCCGCCAGTTCCTCGGCCTGATGGAGAAGCCCGACGTCGACGCCATCGAGGGGTTGTCGCCGGCCATTTCCATTGACCAGAAGACGACGAGCCGCAACCCCCGCTCCACCGTGGGCACGGTGACGGAGATCTACGACTACCTGCGCCTCCTGTACGCCCGCATCGGCAAGGCCCACTGTCCGGTCCATGGCGTCGAGATCACCGCCCAGACCGTCGAGCAGATGGTGGACCGCCTGCTGGCCTACCCGGAGCGGACGCGGATGCAGATCCTCGCGCCCCTCGTGCGCGGGCGCAAAGGGGAGCATGCCAAGCTGCTGGAATCGGTGCGCAAGCAGGGGTTTGTGCGTGTGCGCGTCGACGGTGAGGTGCGCGACCTGGGTGAGCCGATCCACCTGGAGAAAAACAAGAAGCACACCATTGAGGTGGTTGTCGACCGCATCGTGATCAAGGAGGGCATCCGGTCGCGTCTGGCCGACTCCCTCGAGACGGCCCTCAAGCTGGCCGAGGGGCAGGTGGTCGTCGACGTCGTCGGGCAGGAGGAACTGTTCTTCAGTGAGAACCTGGCCTGTCCAGAATGCGGGTTCAGCCTGGGCGAGCTGGAGCCGCGCCTCTTTTCCTTCAACAGCCCCTATGGGGCCTGCCCGGCCTGTGACGGCCTGGGGGTAAAGCAGGAGGTGGACGTCGACCTGGTCATCCCTGACCCGTCGAAGACGCTGGCCGAGGGGGCCATTGACCCGTGGGCCGGGTCGTCGTCGACGTACTACCCGCAACTCTTGGCCGCGGCGTGCGCTCACTTTGGCATCCCGATGGACGTGCCGGTGCGCGACCTTCCGCCCGAGCAGCTGAACCTTCTTCTGCACGGGGCGCCGGGCGAGCTGATCCGCTTCCGCTACGAGAACGAGTTCGGGCAGGTGAAGGAGGCGGCCATCCCCTTTGAGGGGGTAATCCCGAACATCGCCCGCCGCTACCGGGACACGACGTCGGAGCACGTGCGCGAGATGCTGGAGGCGTACATGGCCCAGAAACCGTGCCCGGCGTGCGGCGGCGCGCGCCTGAAGCCGGAGAGCCTGGCCGTCACCGTCGGCGGGAAAACCATCGCCGAGGTGACGAACCTGTCCGTCGCCGAGGCGCGGGACTTCTTCCGCAACCTCACGCTGACGGAGAAGGAGAGGAGGATCGCCCGCCTCATCCTGAAGGAGATCGACGCCCGCCTGAGCTTCCTCGTCGACGTCGGCCTCGACTACCTGACGCTCAGCCGCGCCGCCGGCACCCTGTCCGGCGGGGAGGCGCAGCGCATCCGCCTGGCCACGCAGATCGGCTCGCGCCTCACCGGGGTGACCTACGTGCTGGACGAGCCGAGCATCGGGCTGCACCAGCGGGACAATGCCAAACTGATCCGCACCCTGGAGAAGATGCGCGACCTGGGCAACACGCTGATCGTCGTCGAGCACGACGAGGACACCATGCTGGCTGCCGACTACCTGATCGACATCGGGCCGGGGGCGGGGGCCCACGGCGGGCAGGTGGTGGCGGCGGGCACGCCGGAAGAGGTGATGCGCCACCCCACCTCCCTTACCGGCCAGTACCTCAGCGGGCGCAAGTTCATCCCCGTGCCCGAGGCGCGGCGGGCGGGCAACGGAAAGGCCGTGGTTGTGCGCGGGGCCAAGGCGCACAACCTTAAGAACATCGACGTGCGCATCCCCCTTGGCCTGTTCGTGTGCGTGACCGGTGTCTCCGGGTCGGGCAAGAGCACCCTGATCAATGACATCCTGTACAAGGCCCTGGCCCGCGAGCTGCACCGGGCCAAGGAGAAACCGGAGGCCCACGATCGGATCGAGGGACTGGAGCATCTCGACAAGGTGATCAACATCGACCAGTCGCCGATCGGCCGCACGCCGCGCTCCAACCCGGCCACGTACACCGGCGTCTTTGACGACATCCGCGACGTGTTCGCCCAGACGCCCGAGGCGCGGGTGCGCGGGTACACGAAGGGCCGCTTCAGCTTCAACCTCAAGGGCGGCCGCTGCGAGGCGTGCAAGGGCGACGGGATCATCAAGATCGAGATGCACTTCTTGCCCGACGTCTACGTCCCCTGCGATGTGTGCAAGGGCAAGCGCTACAACCGCGAGACGCTGGAGATCACCTACAAGGGCAAGACCATCGCCGACGTCCTGGAGATGACGGTGGAGGAGGCGCTGGAGTTCTTCCGCAACATCCCGCGCATCCAGCGCAAGCTCCAGACTCTCTACGACGTCGGCCTGGGGTACATGAAGCTGGGCCAGCCGGCGACGACGCTGTCCGGCGGCGAGGCGCAGCGGGTGAAGCTGGCTGCCGAGCTGTACCGGCGCAGCAACGGGCGGACGCTGTACATCCTCGACGAGCCGACGACGGGGCTGCACGTGGATGACGTGGCCCGCTTGCTGAAGGTGCTTCATCGCCTGGTGGACAACGGCGACACCGTGGTGGTGATCGAGCACAACCTCGACGTGATCAAGACGGCCGACTGGATCATCGACCTCGGTCCGGAGGGCGGCGACCGCGGCGGGCAGGTCGTCGCCGAGGGGACGCCGGAGGCCATCAGTGCAGTGGCGGAATCGTACACCGGGCAGTTTCTCAAGCCGATCCTGGAGCGCGACCGGCGTCGAATGCAGGCGCGGGAGGCAGCCGAAGAGACGGCGGCCACGCGCTAGGGACGAGGGGGAGGGGAGACCATGGAAACGGTGCGCGTGCAGGATCTGGTCAGCACCTTTCAGCTGAAGGTGGTGAGTGGCGCGCGGGGCGTCAAGCGGTCCATCGAGACGATGGACATCTGTCGTCCGGGACTGGAGATGGCCGGGTACTTCACCTACTACCCGGCCGACCGGGTGCAACTTCTGGGCCGGACGGAATTGACCTTCGCCGAACGGCTGGATTCCGCGACGCGCCTGGAACGGTTTCGCCGCCTGTGCACGGAGAAAACGCCGTGCATCTGCATCACCCGGGGGCAGGAAGTGCCGCCGGAGCTGATCCAGGCCTCGGAAGAGACCGGCGTCCCCGTGCTGCTGTCGACCCTGCCGACAACTAAGCTGGCCAGCAAGCTGTCCCATTACCTGGAAAACCGCCTCGCCCCGCGGACGACGATCCACGGCGTGCTGGTCGACGTGTACGGCATCGGCATCCTCCTCGTGGGTGCCAGCGGCATCGGCAAGAGCGAAACGGCCCTGGAACTGGTGAAGCGCGGCCACCGGCTTGTCGCCGACGACGCCGTGGAGATCCGCCAGACGCAGGAGAACGAGTTGATTGGCAGCGCACCGGAGCTGATCCGTCACCTGCTGGAGATCCGCGGGCTGGGCATCATCAACATCATGACCCTGTTCGGTGCCGGCGCGGTCCGGAACTACAAGCGCATCTCCCTCGTCGTTGAGCTGGAGGCGTGGGATCCCACCAAACAGTACGAGCGGCTCGGCCTCGACGAGAAGACGATGAAGATCATGGACACCGAGCTGCCCCTCATCACCATCCCTGTGAAGCCGGGCCGGAACCTGGCCGTCATCATCGAGGTGGCGGCGATGAACTACCGGCTGAAGCGGATGGGGTACAACGCCGCGGTGCACTTCTCCAAACGACTGACCGACACGATCGAGGAAGCGTCCCTCGAGGACCTGCTGTAGGGCCAGCGGGGGTACTGCCTGGCCAGGCGAAGGCAAGGAGGCGAGACGCGTTGGACCGTACACCGGTCATCGACCCGATTGCGTTTTCCATTGGCCCCTTCGACGTCCACTGGTACGGCCTCATTCTCGGGACGGCGGTGCTGGTCGGCTTGGCTGTGGCCGTGCGCGAGGGGAAGCGGTTCGGCCTGGATCCCGATCTGTTTCTCGATCTGCTGCTGTATGGCGTGCCGCTGGCCATCCTGGGGGCGCGGGCGTATTACGTGCTGTTCCGTTGGGACTACTACAGCCAGCATCCGGGTGAGATCATCGCCGTGTGGAAGGGGGGCCTGGCCATCCACGGGGCGCTCATCGCCGCCGTGCTGACGGCCTATGGATTCGCGCGGCGGCGCGGAATCCCTTTCTGGAAGCTGGCCGACCTTGTCGCCCCCAGCCTGATTCTCGGCCAGGCCATCGGACGGTGGGGCAATTTCGTGAACCAGGAGGCCCACGGCGGGCCGGTTAGCCGCGCCTTTCTGGAACGGTTGCACCTGCCGGACTGGATCATTGAACAGATGTACATCCCGAAGTGGCAGTCCTATGTGCACCCCACCTTCTTGTACGAGTCGGTGTGGAACCTGCTGGGTTTTGGCGTGCTCCTTGTTCTGCGACGGCGTAATCCGCGCCGCGGTGAGGTGTTCCTGACCTATCTGATCTGGTATTCGATCGGGCGCTTCTTTATCGAGGGCTTGCGTACGGACAGCCTGATGCTGACGGATACGCTGCGCGCGGCGCAGGTGATGAGCCTCCTGCTCATTGCGGGCTCCGTTGTGCTCTTGGTGGTGCGCCGGTGGACAGGCCGGGCCGCCAAGCGGTACGAAGATGCGTGAAGGATGCGCATGGCGACAAGGGGGGAGGCCCTGTGGTGACCGCACAGACATGGCGCCGCGGGCTGTTGGCCGGCGCGCGGACGTCCTGGACGCTGGGCAAGGTGATTTTTCCCGTCACCGTCGTTGTTACCGTGTTGCGCTACACGCCGGTGATCGACGGGCTGACGGCGCTGTTTGCCCCCCTGATGAAGCTCGTCGGCCTTCCCGGCGAGGCGGCCGTGGTGCTGGCCCTGGGCAACCTGTTAAACCTGTATGCGGCCATCGGGGCGATGCTGTCGATGTCCCTGACGGTGAAGGAAGTCTTTCTCCTTGCCGTCATGCTCAGCTTTTCCCACAACCTCCTCGTCGAGACGGCGGTGACAAGGCGCATCGGCGTCCGTGTGGGGGCCGCGGCGGGGATGCGCCTGGGGCTGGCCTTCGGATCGGCGGCGCTCCTCAACCTGCTGTGGCGGGGCGGTGAGGAGCCGGCGCGATACGGCCTGGTTCCCCCGGCGGTTCCCGACCTCGCCGGCGACTGGGATGCCATCGCTTGGCACGGGATCGAGACGGCCTTCTGGGGCGTGGTGCAGATGGCCCTCATCGTGCTGCCGCTGATGGTGGGGATCGAGCTGTTGAAGGACCTGCGCGTGGTGGATCGCTTGTCCCGCCTCCTGGCTCCCCTGACCCGCCTGCTGGGCCTGTCGGAGCGCACGTCGTTGACGCTCCTGGCCGGCCTCCTGTTCGGGCTTGCCTTTGGCGCCGGCGTGATCATCGAGAGCGCGCGGGAAGCCGGCTTTTCAAAGCGCGACCTGTACCTCTTGACCCTCTTTTTGTCGGCCTGCCACGCCGTGGTGGAGGACACGCTCATCTTCGTGCCCTTGGGCATCAACGTGTTGGGGCTGCTGGCGTTGCGCCTCGCGGTGGCCTTGATCCTGACCATGCTGTTAGCCCGCGTGTGGCGCGCCCTGGAGGCCCGACGGGCGCAACGTCCAACAACCTACCGCGCGTAAAGGAGGACGGCTGTGCGGAAGACGGAACGCTACCCGGTGTCGGGCGCCAATTCGCTGTGGCAGCTGTACCGCACCGTGCCCTTCTGGAAGGTGGTCAAAAACTTCCTCGTCATCCAGGCTGCTCGCTACTGTCCTTTTGTGTCGGTCAAGAACTGGCTCTACCGCACCTTTCTCGGCATGCGCGTGGGGGACAAGACGGCCTTTGCCTTGATGGCCATGGTTGACGTGCTCTTTCCCGAGCGCATCCGGGTGGGGAAGAACTGCATCATCGGGTACAACACGACGATCCTGGCCCATGAGTACCTGGTCGACGAGTACCGCCTCGGCGACGTGGTCATCGGCGACAATGTGATGATCGGCGCCAACTGCACCATCTTGCCCGGTGTGACCATCGGGGACGGTGCGGTGGTGGCCGCCGGGACGGTGGTGCACCGCGACGTGCCTCCCGGGGCGTTCGTGGGCGGGAACCCGATGCGCGTCATTCGTGACCGCTACCGGCCTGCCGATCGGCAATGAGGAAAAGGAGACGGGACCGATGGCATCCGTGGACGCAACCAGTCTGCTGCTGCTCGCGTTGGCCGCGTTGGGCATCGTCAGCCACAACGCACCGGTGTCGATCGCCGTGTTGCTGCTGCTGCTGTTTCGCCTGGCCCACTTGGACAGACTGCTGCCCTTTTTCGAACAGCATGGCCTGAACTTGGGTATCCTCGTCCTCACGATGGGCATCATGGCCCCGTTGGCCAGCGGCAAAATTTCTCCCGGCGCGCTGGTGCGCGCGTTCACCACCCCGGCGTCGCTCTTGGCCGTCGCCGTCGGCGTGTTCGTCTCATACCTGGCCGGCAAGGGCGTCCCGCTGATGGCGCAGAACCCGGTTGTCGTCACGGGGATCCTCGTGGGGACCATTTTGGGGGTGGCCTTGTTCCGCGGCGTGCCCACCGGACCGCTCATCGCCGCCGGCATCCTGGCCGTCCTGCTGGGAATGGGCCGGAAGCTGGGATGAGGGTTGCGGGCGCGCGAACCACAGAAAGGGGAGAGAAGGACATGGACGACCCGCGCCCCATGGCTCCTCCGGGCCCGAAGCCAACTCCTGTCGCACCGGGGGAGCGCCTTTTTGCCCTCGACGTGTTGCGGGGGCTGGCCCTGTTCGGCATTTTGGCCGTCAACATGGCCCACTTCAGCTCGCCGGTGATCTTCTGGGACCTGGCCGGAGTGGATCCGTGGGACAGCCCGTGGGACAACGCGGTTCAGGGGCTGATCCAGGTGCTGGCGGAGGGGAAGTTCTACCCCCTCTTTTCGCTTCTGTTCGGGGTGGGCATGGTGCTCTTCACCGAACGGGCGGCGGGGCGCGGCGGTTCGCCGGGCCGGCTGTACGCCCGCCGGCTGGCCGTGCTCCTGCTCATCGGTGGGCTGCACGCGCTGTTCATTTGGTCGGGGGACATCCTGTTGACGTATGCCCTGGTCGGCTTCCTCCTTCTTCCGTTCCGCCGCCGGACGGCTAAGACGGCGCTGGTGTGGGGCATCGGCTGCATGGTTCTGGCGCTGGGCGTCTACGTGCTGCTCGTCGGGCCCATGCTGGGGACGGAAAACCCGGACCTTGTCACGTGGGCCAAGGAACAGGCTGACCGATCCCTCGCCGCGTTCGGGTCGGGTTCGTATGCCCAGCAGCTGGAGATGCGCCGGATCGATCTCTCGTTGCAGTATGGCAATGCCATCATCTATTTCCCCTTTCTTCTGGGCATCTTTCTCCTCGGCGCCGCGGCGGCGAAGGCGAAGCTCCTCGAACGGCTGCCGGCCACCCGGTCGGTTTTGCGGCGCACGGGAATTGCGGGGCTGGTCGCGGGGCTGCCGCTTGCGGCGCTGGCCGCGTACGCGGATGCCCGCCTCACACCGGGGGTGACGACGGTGTACGATCTGCTGGCGTTCCTCGGCTACGCCCTCGGGGGACTGGGGTTGGCCCTCTTCTACGCTTCCGCCACCGTGCTCCTTGCCGAACGCCCGGCATGGCGTCGTCGCCTTGCGCCCCTCGCGGCGGCCGGGCGGATGGCCCTGACCAATTACCTGCTGCAATCGATCGTCTGCACCACGTTGTTCTACAGTTACGGCTTGGGTCTGTACGGCCGCGTTGCCCCGACATGGGGGCTTCTCCTGACGCTGGCCGTCTTCGGCGGGCAGCTTGCCTTCAGTGCATGGTGGCTGCGCCGGTTCCGTTTCGGCCCGGCGGAGTGGGTGTGGCGGTCGCTCACCTATGGCCGCCGGCAGCCGCTGCGGGTAGGGCGGGGAGCGTAAGGGAACGGTCACGGCGCCCCCGCGCCGCGGGGATCATCGTCGAAATATTCATTTTTTATGGTGGTGAAGAAGGGGAGGTCGGCTGGGGAAGCATTGGGCTGACGGTGCGGGGGATCGCCCACGTCTGGGAGAGCACCGATGATCCGTTGACGAAGACGCACCGGGCGTGGTAAGCTGTTCAACAAACCCGGATGCTTTAGTTTGGTAGCATGGCAGCACACGAAAGTAAAGGACGGCGGACGACGGGCTGCCGACGGACAAGAAGGGAGCGGAGGCGATGAGTCGACCGCGCGTCTTCGAGAAACCGCTGGGCATGCGCGACTGGTTGCCCGACGAGTTGGCCAAGCGCCGGCGGATCGAAGCGCGGGTGCTGCGCCGCATGGCGGCGTGGGGCTACCGCGAGATCGAGACGCCAACGCTGGAATACGACGAAACGGTGGGCAAAGCGAGTGCAACGGCCGACGACCAGCGCTTCACGCTGTTTGACCGCCAGGGGCTGTCCCTTGTGCTGCGGCCGGACATGACCGCGCCCATCGCGCGGGTGGTCGGTTCGCTTCTTGCCGATGTGCCGCTTCCGCTCCGGTTGTGCTACCGGGCCAGCGTCTTTCGGCGGCAACGCAAGGAGGCGGGACGCAGCGCGGAGTTCCCGCAGATCGGTGTCGAGCTGGTGGGTGACGGGTCGGCCGACGCCGATGCGGAGGTGATTGCCCTCGCCGTCGATTGCCTGCGGGCTGCGGAGGTGGCCCGCTTTTCCCTGGCCGTGGGGCACATGGGCTTTCTGACGGAGCTGCTCCAGGTGACGGTGCCCGAGGCGGTGCTGCGCGACGAACTGAAACGGCTTCTGGCCCGGCGCGATTTTGTCGGGTTCCGCCAGGCCGTGGGCCGGTCGACGCTGCCGGATGCGGCGAAGGAGCGGTTGCTGGCCCTCCTCTCGCTCCGCGGCGGCGTGGAGACGCTGGAGGAGGCGGCGCGGGTGGCGGCGGGCGTTGGGTGCGGGGCGGCCCTGGACACGCTGCGGCGGCTGTGGGACGTGCTGGAGGCGTATGGGGTCGCCGCGCACGTGGTGTTTGATCTGACGCTGATCGGCCATTTGGGCTACTACACCGGCGTGCTCTTTGAAGGTTATGCCGCCGACCACGGTTTTCCGATCCTCCATGGTGGGCGTTACGACCACCTGATGGCCCTCTTCGCCCGACCGGCCCCGGCGACGGGGTTTGCCCTCGTCCTCGACAGGGTATGGGAAGTCTCGGCGCTTGCCCCGGAACCAGGACCGCCGACGGTGATGGTGGTGTACGACGATGCCCACCGCACCGAGGCCTTGCAAACGGCCCGCCGGCTGCGCGATGAGGGCAATGTCGTGGTGACGTGCTGGGTGCCCGACGCCGACGCGGCAGACCGCGCCGCCGAACGGGCCGGCGGCCGGGTGCTATGCTTTGTGGACAAAGGGCCGGCGGCGTGCGGGCCAAAGACGGGGAGGGAAGCGCGATGACCGAGGGACTTCGCGTAGCGCTGCCGAAGGGGCGCATTTTTGACGAGGCGGTGGCCCTGCTCCGCAGATGCGGCGTGCCCCTGCCGGCGGAACTGGAGGCGTCGCGCCGCCTGGTCCTGGCGGTGCCCGATGCCGCCCTCACCTTCATTCTGGCCAAGCCCTCCGACGTACCTACCTACGTTGAGTACGGGGTGGCCGACGTGGGGCTGGTCGGCAAGGACGTGCTGATGGAAGAGGAGGCGCGCGATGTCTACGAGCTGCTCGACCTGGGCATCAGCCGCTGCCGCATTGCCGTGGCGGCAAAGCCCGATTGGCGGCCCTGTCCCGCCCCGCGTGTGGCGACAAAGTACCCGCGCATCGCGTCGGCGTACTTCCGCGAGCGCGGGCAGCAGGTGGAGATTATCAAGCTGAACGGGTCGGTGGAGCTGGCGCCGCTTGTGGGCCTCGCCGACCGCATCGTCGATATCGTCTCAACGGGGCAGACGCTGCGCGAAAACGGCCTGGTGGAGCTGGAGACGATCGCCGAGGTGACGACGCGGCTCATCGCCAACCTCGTCAGCTACCGCATGAAAAGCCGCGCCGTCGACGAGCTGTGCGCGCGCCTGGAGGCAGTGATCAGACGGCAACGGACGGAGGTGGCCCCATGAGGGGAGCGGGTTTTGCGTTGCGCATCCGTCCCGCCGCATCCTACGACCTGCGGCGGGACGTGGACGTGCACGAAGCGGAGCGGGCGGCGGTGCGCGCCATCCTCGAAGCCGTGCAGGCGGAAGGAGACGCCGCCGTGCGCCGGTTCACGGCGCAGTTTGACGGGTGGGACGGCGCGGAGCTGCGCGTGCCGCCGGAACAGCTGGCGCGGGCGTGGCGCGAGGCCGACCCCGCCTTCCGCGCGGCGCTGGAGGCGGCGGCGGCCAACATTCGCGCCTTCCATGAGCGCCAGCGTCGCGCCTCCTGGTTCGAGCCGACGGCGACGGGCACGGTGCTGGGCCAGCTTATTCGCCCCCTTGACCGTGTCGGCGTCTACGTGCCCGGGGGACGGGCGGCCTACCCGTCGACGGTGCTGATGAACGTCATTCCCGCCCAGGTGGCCGGTGTGGGCGAAATCGCCGTCGTCACGCCGCCGGGCCCGGACGGAGGTGTCCACCCGGGCATTCTGGTCGCCTGCCACCTGCTGGGCGTCGACGAGGTGTACCGTGTTGGCGGGGCGCAGGCGGTGGCGGCCCTGGCCTACGGCACGGAGACGATCCGGCCGGTGGACAAGATTGTCGGCCCGGGCAACGTATACGTGGCCCTGGCCAAGCGTGAGGTGTTCGGGCGTGTGGGCATCGACGCCGTGGCCGGACCGAGCGAGATCGTCGTCCTGGCTGACTCCACTGCCGACGCGCGCCAGGTGGCGGCCGATCTCCTGTCCCAGGCCGAGCACGATCCCCTTGCTGCGGCGGTGCTCGTAACGACGGACTGCGCGCTGGCCGCGGCCGTGCAGGCGGAGGTGGAGCGGCAGCTTGCCGACCTCCCGCGCGCGGCCATCGCCCGCGAGGCCCTGGAGCGGAACGGGGCCATCCTCCTTGCCGCCTCTCTTGATGAGGCGGTGGAGACCGTCAACCGTCTGGCCCCCGAGCACCTCGAGCTCCTGGTGGCCGATCCGTGGGCCCTCCTCGGGCGCATCCGCCATGCCGGCGCCGTCTTCCTCGGCTCGCACAGCCCGGAACCGGTGGGCGACTACTTCGCCGGGCCCAACCACGTCCTTCCGACCAACGGCACGGCGCGTTTCTCCTCGGGCCTGTCGGTGCACGATTTCGTGAAGGTGACCAATGTGATCGCCTACAGCCGGGCCGACCTCGTGGCCCACGCCGAACCCATCGTTACCCTGGCCCGGGCCGAGGGCCTCGAGGCCCACGCGCGGGCGGTGCTTGTCCGGCTGGAGGCATCCGCCGGTCGGGAGACGGGCGTGGCCGTGACCGCTCCGCGGGCCGAACCCGGAGATTTCCGGCAGAAAGGGGATCGGGACGCATGAACGAGCAGGGCGTGCTGGAACCTGCCGTCCGCGCGGCGACGGTGAAGCGGACGACGACGGAGACGGACATCACCCTGTCCTTGGTCCTCGACGGCGCGGGTCGGACGGACCTCGACACCGGCGTACCCTTTCTCGAGCACATGCTCGAGCTGTTCGCCCGCCACGGCCACTTCGACCTCACCGTCCGGGCCAAGGGCGACCTGCACATCGACGATCACCACACCGTGGAGGACATCGGCATCTGCCTCGGCCGCGCCCTGCGCCAGGCGCTGGGGGACAAGGCCGGCATCCGGCGCTACGGCCATGCCTTTGTGCCGATGGACGAGGCCTTGGCCCAGGTGGTCATCGACCTGTCGGGTCGTCCGCACCTGGAGTGGCG
>PKQU01000196.1 GCA_017577925.1 Bacillota bacterium | reverse complement strand
CGCGCAAACAGCGCCACGTCCAGTCCCGCTTCCGCCAATGCTACGGCCACCGCCTCGCCGATGCCGCGGCTGGCTCCCGTTACCAGCGCCGTCCGGTACCCGTTCATCGGCAATCCCTCCTCCCCTTGCCATACCGTGCCCGGTCATTTCCGTGTCGACCCTCGCGCTGGCGAAAACACCAGGCCCTATTCAGCATACCGCGTTTGTCCGGGACATGAAAGCTCGTCCACCCTACGTCCCTCACCTGCCGGTATGCGGGAGGAGGATTTGCCGCACGGCTTCGCCTTGCGCCAGGCGGTCAAACCCCTCGTTCACCTCGTCAAGGCCGATGCGATGGGTGATCAGCCGGTCAACCGGCAACTTGCCCGCCCGGTAAAGGCGCAGGAAGCGCGGCAGGTCGCGCCGCGGCACCGCCGAGCCCATGTATGACCCGCGCAGGATGCGCTCCTCGGCGGGCAAGCTAACCGCCGGAAGGGTAAGCTTGGCCTCCGGATGGGGCAGGCCAACCGCCACCACCGTGCCCCCGCGCCGTACGGCTCGGTACGCCTGCTCCAGCACCTCGGCGCGCCCGGCGGCTTCAATGGCGTAGTCGGCACCGCCTTTGGTAAGTTCCTGTACCGCGAGTGCGGCATCTTCTTCCTTGGCGTTCACCACATGGCTGGCCCCCAGCGCTTGGGCCATCTTCAGTTTCTCGGGTCGGACGTCGACGGCGATGATCGGCTCGGCGCCGGCCAGCTGGGCACCCATCACCGCCGCCAGGCCCACACCACCCAGACCAAAGACGGCCACGGCGCTGCCCGGCTCCACCCGCGCCGTGTTCACCACCGCCCCGACACCCGTCAGGACGGCACAGCCAAACACGGCGGCGATGTCGAGGGGAATGTCCTCGTCAATTTTGACCAGCGACGCTTCGGAAACGACGGTGTACTGGGAAAAGGCCGACACACCCAGATGGTGATAAACCGGCTGCCCATGGCGGCGGAAGCGCCGCTCACCGTGGAGCAGCGTCCCCTTGGCGTTGGCGGCGTTCCCCGGTTCACACAGGGCCGGCCTTCCCGTCGAACAGGGGAGGCAACGGCCGCACATGGGAACGTAGGAAAAGACCACATGGTCGCCCGGCTTCAAGCCCATCACTCCCGGCCCAACCTCGCGGACCACGCCGGACGCCTCGTGTCCAAGCACCATGGGTGTGGGACGGGGACGGCTGCCGTCGATCACCGAGAGATCGGAATGGCACAGTCCGGCCGCGCGAACCTCGACCAACACCTCACCCACGCCGGGACCCTCGAGGTCGATCTCCTCCACCACGAGGGGACGCGACTCTCGGTATGGGGCGGGACGGCCCATCTCCAGCAAGACCGCTGCACGTGTGCGCATGGAAATCCCTCCCTTTACTCGTAATACCCCTCAGTAGACTTGATTAAGGTGGCAAACTGCTCGGCATCGTGGCCAAACCACACTTGTGACTTCGTTGCCTCGGCCAGGCGGCGAATGCGCTCCACCGTGCGCACATAGCCCAACGAATCATAGAGAATCCCCGGCGGTTTGACGGGAGGCCCGTAGTTTTGGCTGCAATAAATGGCGTCCGAAGCCAAGATCACCCCACCCGTTTCCGGCAGCTGCACGTGCAGCCCCAACATCCCAAAGGCATGGCCGCTACCAAAATTGAGAATGGTCACCCCGTCGACAAGAGGAAGATCCCCCTCCTCCCGCTGCACCGGCCGCCAGTGTAGCTCGTTGCGAATCCACGCATCGATGTCCTCCCAAATGTAGGCCCCCAATCGCTGGTGCATCGCGTACAGCTTCAGCGCTCCGGACAATTCGTCGTCATGCACGATGATCTGGGACTTCCGGAAGTATTCCAGACACCCGGCATGGTCGAGATGAAGATGCGAGACCACCACGTAGCGAATATCATCCGGGCCCACATTCAGCTGTTCCAGCCGGTGCGGAAGATAGCACTCCTCGCCACCGATAAAGGGGAAAGCATTTTGCGTTGGCTCCGGCCACCGCCCGTTGGGACCCATGGCGTTGGGATTGCATCCGGTGTCAAAAACAATCTTGCCATCGGGATGATCGATGTACACCGCGTAAATGGGAAACTCAATCCATTCTGCAGGTCGGTTTGGATTGTCGCAGCTCGCCAAGGTCGCACCGGCCAGCATGAGGGATTTGTCCATCTGCATACGCCCGCAATCCAACACATACAGCTTCATGCGCGTGGTTCCGGCCATTTTCTCCTCTCCTTTTTTGGAAAATTTCGATGTATCTCTTCTTCATCCTCACGCAATCGGCTTCACCACCACCAGCTTCAGCTCTGTCATCTCCTGAATCGCGTATTTCACCCCCTCGCGCCCGTAACCACTTTCTTTCACGCCACCGTAGGGCATGTGGTCCGCACGAAACGTGGGAATGTCGTTGAGAATCACCGCGCCGGCCTCTAGGACCCGAGCAGCGGCAAACGCCTTGGAGAGGTTCTGCGTATAAAGCCCAACATTCAGTCCGTAGGCAGAGCGGTTGACCAACGCAATCGCTTCGTCCAGCTCATGGTACGGCACAATCGACACCACCGGCGCAAAGGCTTCCTGGCACTGCACCTTCATCTCCGGCGTCACGTCCACCAGGACCGTGGGCTCCACCAAAGCGCCCCGGCGCCCGCCTCCGCACAGCACACGTGCCCCCTGTTTCACGGCCTCTTCAATCCACGCCGCAATCCGCTCCGCTTCCGCCTCCCGGATCATCGGACCCACATCGGTCGCCTCATCCAGCGGGTCGCCCACCACCAGCCGGCGCGTGCGCTCGACGAAGGCCGCGCAGAAGGGCTCATACACCGCCTCGTGGACGTAGATGCGCTGCACGGAAATGCACACTTGTCCCGCATAAGAGAAAGCCCCTTCGACGCACCGCGGCACCACCGCCTCCAGCGGCACATCCGGCTCGACGATCACCGCCGAATTGGAGCCCAGCTCCAACGTGCACTTGCGCAGGCCCACCTTCGCCTTGATGGCCTTCCCCACCGCGGAACTGCCGGTGAAGGTTACCTTTTTCACGCGCGGATCGGTGATCAGGGCGTCGCTCAGCTCGCTTCCCGATCCGGTCACCACCTGCAGCGCCCCGTCGGGTAGCCC
>PKQU01000195.1 GCA_017577925.1 Bacillota bacterium | reverse complement strand
TCGCAAGCGCTGTCGGGTTCGGATCGCGCCGTTTTCCAAAACGTGTTGCGCCAATATGAACTGTATCGGCAACACATCTACGCAAAGCTGTTGCCTGCCATCGTAAGCGGGAATATGGCGGAAGTGCGGCGTTCAGTGGCGGAGACGGCGAGCCTGGGCAAGGCGATGAACAAGGACATTGACTCGCTGGTCGGGGCGATGGAGAAGCGTTTTCGGACGGTTTCCGATCGCGGACTGGACTACGCCCGAACCACTGTTGTCGTGCTGACGGTGGGGCTGATCTTGTCTGTCGTTCTGGGCCTGAGCCTCGCGGTGCTGTTCACCCGGTACCTGACGCGGTCCCTGGGACACATTACCGAGGTGGCCCAGCGCGTGGCCCAAGGCGAACTGCGCATCGAACCGCTGCCCATTCGCTCGCGCGATGAGCTGGGTCGTCTGGCCCAGGCCATCAACGAGATGGTGGACCAGTTGCGGGGAATGATCCATAACGTGCAGGACGCCGCCCGGCAACTGGCCGCTTCGGCCGAGGCGCTGTCAGCCGGAGCCGAGCAGACGTCGCAGGCGGCACAGGAGATTGCGCAGTCCGTGCAGGCGGTGGCCGGCGGTGCCGAGGCGCAAGTGCGGGCGATGGAGGAAAGCACGCGGACGATGGAAGAGATGGCTGCCGGCATCCGGAGGATCGCCGAGGCGATGACCACGGTGGCACAAACCGCTGCCACAGGGGCCCAGACGGCTGAAAACGGCAGCCGGTTGGTGCAGCAGGCCGTGGGGCAGATGGAAACCATCGCCCAGTCTGTGGCCCAGACGGCGCAGGATGTGCGGATGCTGGCCGAACGATCGCGGGAAATTGAAACCATTAGCGCCGTTATCACCGAAATTGCCGAGCAGACCAACCTCCTCGCTCTCAACGCGGCGATCGAGGCGGCAAGGGCCGGTGAGCACGGCCGTGGCTTCAGCGTGGTGGCCGACGAGGTGCGGAAGCTGGCGGAGCAGGCGAAGGGGTCGGTGAAAGAAATTGTGACGTTGATCCATGACATTCAGGAAGAGACGCAGCGAACAACGGCCGCCATGGAGGCAACAACACAGGAAGTTGCGTTGGGGAAAGAAGCGGTTGGCCAAGCAGGAGAGGCGTTTGCGCGCATCGTATCCGCCATGCATACGGTAAACGGGCAGGTGCAAGAGGTGGTGGCGGTATCCGAGGAACTGTCGGCGAGCTCCGAAAAGGTGACCGCGTCGGTGGGCGAGGTTATGCAACTGGCACGCGATGCATCCGGGAGCACCCAGCAGGCTGCCGCGGCGACGGAAGAGCAGCTGGCCTCAATGGAGGAGATGGCTGCCTCGGCGGCGTCGCTGCGTGAACTGGCCCAGTCGCTCCGGAAGTCGGTAGACGCTTTCCGCGTGTGACCGTGCAGGCCGCCGAAGTCCCTGTCCGTTAGGGCGGGGACTCAGGCGGCCGATTGCGTCTTCATCAAGAAAACGAGGCGAATGTAGCAAGAGCCATACCGCTTCGTTCGCCTCCCCCTGACCCCAGAGGTGATGCCTGGCCGCATGTTCCGATTAAAGAACATCTGCCCGAAGGCATTCAGCATTTGTGGACGGTCCATGTGGGTTTGACGGATCAGGGCGTTCACCTGTTCAACCGGTAGCCCGTATGGATAATGGGGCCGTTGTGTGAGGACGGCATACAAGTCGTCTGCCAACCGGTCGTATGAATAGCCGTGCCAGGGCTTATCGGACCGTCCAAAGCCACGAAGATCCAGGCCGAGGCAGCGGAAACCGTAGTAGGGCAATACGGTGTACTGGTACTCGAACATTTTGTGATTTACCGGCCAGCCGTGGACAAACAGCACCGGGAAGCTGCCCTTGCCAGGGTTTATATCTTGCACAAAGACACGGACGCCATTTTCAACCTCAATATACATGTACGTCTCTCCTTCCTGCCCCGGGATGATCATTCTTCCGCCAACCCATTTATATGCGTATAGGCGTCGGGTCTCGGCTCGCGGCCGCGCCTGTGGGACTGGGGATAGGGCCTTGCGTGCGGGTCCCGCGGCACACTGCGTGAGATTTTTCTTGTTCGCTTCGGGGGAACAATAAGCAGGCCGGGGGATGTGCAACATTCATGATGAGGAAAGGGACGAACACGTTTTCCTACGCCCCTCCGATCGCGCTGGCATTCACCTTGCTCTTGTTCCCGCTTACCCTTTCCTTTCGGCAGATTATTCTAAGCCTTTTCTTCAGGCGGGGACGCGATTGTGTGGCCGCCCCGCGGTTTTGTCGGCCATGTTCGACGAAAGGAGGTGAACCCCTTGGTCCAACCCAATGCCAACGTCCAGGTGGCGGAGTGGCTTACCCTTCTGCGCCAAGGGAACGCGTATGCCGTCCGCGAGTGGCTCGACGAATTACAGCCGTACGATCTGGCGCAATTGTACCTCGCGCTATCACCGGGGGAGCGTGGCCGGCTGCTCCGCCACCTCACGAAGGACGAAATCGCCGCGTTCCTCGAGGAACTGGACATCCGCCACCAGGCGGAGCTGATCGACAGGCTGGGGCTTGCGCAGGCGGCGGAAATCCTCAGCAGCATGTCGCCGGATGACCTGGTCGCCCTGCTCGGCCGCCTCTCTGCTGAAAAAGCCAAGACCCTTTTGACGTCGATAGATCCCACCCACGCCGCGCGCGTGAAGCAACTGATGGCGTACGCCCACGAGACGGCCGGTGCGATTATGACCGATCGCTTTGTATGGGTTACGTCCGACATCACGGTGCGGGAAGCCTTTGAGAAGCTGCGCGACTTTGCCGACGTGGCCGAAGTCCTGAATTACTTGTACGTGGTTGACCAGGACAGACGATTGGTGGGTGTTCTCTCCATTCGTGACCTGCTGCAGGCCCGCGAGGAAACGCCCGTGGCCGACATTATGTATGAGCGGGTCATCAGCGTCCCTGCGGACATGGACCAGGAAGAAGTGGCCAGTGTCATCGAGCGCTACGACTTCGTGGCCGTGCCGGTTGTGGACCACAAGAACCGCCTGTTGGGGATTGTTACCGTCGACGACGTGCTGGACGTCATCTTCCATGAGGCCGGGGAAGACTTGGCCAAGTTGTCCGCCACCAGCCAGAAAGCCGTCGACC
>PKQU01000194.1 GCA_017577925.1 Bacillota bacterium | reverse complement strand
TCGGATGCGTAGCGGCGGGCCACCAGCAGCCCCGCCACCAAGCCGACAAGGTTCGCGGCCTGCCGCACCAACCCACGGCGATAGCCCACAACCGCGCTCAAAAGGCCGAAGCCCAACACCACGAGGTCCAGCGTCTGCCCGCTCATTCGCGCGGAACCGACCCCACCGGCGCACGTTCCTGCGCCAGCAGGCGTTCGTACGCCTCCTTTAGTTTGAAGTACTCACCGGCAATGTTGAGCGCGGCCAAAATGGCGAGCCTCGTCACGTCCAAACGCGGGTTGGCCGCGGCGATCTGGCGCATCGTGTCGTCAACGTGGCCGGCAACCATGCGCAAAAAGGCGACCGGCTCCTTCCCTACCACCGTGTAATGCTGGCCGAAAATCTCGACGTTCAGCTTGTTTTTCCCCGATTCCTGCACCGGGTTAGGGCCTCCTTTGTCGCGCCATGGGATGGTTACCCAAATTATACGACATTCGCGACGCGGCACCAAAATTGTTCGCCGGACCGCCACAAAAACGGCCTCTCCCGTCAACCGACAGGAGAGGCACCGGATGTCCTTCCAACGCAGCGAAAGCGGCGACCGACACGCCAGCGACGGGCAGCCCCGCTTTTGCCGGTTTATCCGCGCAGCTTGGCCCCGTACGCGCGCTCGAGGGCGGCGACGATCCGCCCATGGGCTGCCGCCACCTCCTCATCGGTCAGCGTGCGCGCCGGATCGCGGAACACCAGGGAGAAGGCAACGCTCTTCTGGCCTTCCGGTATCGGGTCCCCGGTGTAGACGTCGAACAGCGTAACCGCCTCGAGAATGGCCCCGCCAGTCTCACGAATAACCGCCTCCAGCGCCGCGGCCGGCACGTCGCGGTCGACGACGACAGCCAGGTCGCGGAGCACGGCGGGCACCTTGGGCAGCGGCACAAAACGGCGCGCCGGATCGGCCAAATCCAGCAGGGCATCGAGGTCCAGCTCGAACACATAGGTTTCGGCCAGATCCCACGCCTTCTGGACCTCCGGGTGTAGCTGTCCGACGTACCCGACAACCGTCTGACCGACGGCAACGCGCGCCGTTCGCCCCGGATGCAATCCTGCCCACGTGACCGGCTGGAAGGTCACCCCGCCGATGCCCAGCTCCTTCAGCAGAAACTCCACCACCCCCTTGGCGTGGTAGAAGTCCACCTTCTGCCGCTTCTCGGCCCAGTGCACCGGCAGGGCGTGCCCGGTCAGCGCCGCGGCAACGAGGAGACGCTCCTCGGGCAGGCGCGTGAGGGTCGCTTCCTCCGTCCAGAAGACGCGCCCGATTTCAAACAGCCGGACGTCCTCGTTTTTGCGCGCGCGGTTGTAGGCCACGGCGTCCAGAAGATGCGGGACGAGGGTGGTGCGCAGCACACTCCGCTCCTCGCTCATCGGCATGGCCAGGGCGATGGGCCGCACCCCGTCGCGCAGCGGGGCCACGCGCGCTGCGCGCCCGGGGTCGGTGAGCGAGTACGTGACCGCCTCGGATAACCCGGCCTGCCGCAGGAGGCGCCGCACGCGGCGGCGCAACGCCTGCACCCGCGTGAGCCGGCCCGCGGTGGTGGAGCCCGCAATCATCGTCGTCGGGATGTTGTCGTAGCCAACGAGGCGGGCCACTTCCTCCACGAGGTCGATCTCCGTCGTCACATCCATCCGACGTGTAGGCACGGTGACGGCCAGCGTCCCGTCGGGCCGTGCCTCCACAGCGAAGCCCAGGCGCTGGAAAACCGCACGCATCTCCGCCTCGTCCAGGGCCGTGCCGAGCAGGTCGTTGACGCGCTGCGGCCGCACGGTAATGACGCGCGGCTTCTCCGTACGTACGACAGCCTCAACCACCCCCGGCGCGACGCGGCCCCCGGCCAGCTCCGCCAAGAGGCGCGCGGCGCGGTTGAGGGCGGGAATGACGCGGTTGGGATCGACCCCCTTTTCAAAGCGCAACGCCGCTTCCGAGCGGATACCGAGCCGGCGCGACGTGCGCCGCACCGACGCCGGCACAAAGTAGGCCGACTCGAGCAGCACGTCGGTGGTGCTGTCGCGCACCTCCGAATTGGCCCCACCCATTACCCCGGCAATGCCCACCGCCTTGGTGCCGTCGGTGATGAGGAGCGTTTGGCCGTCCAGGATGCGCTCCTCATCGTCAAGCGTCACCAACCGCTCCCCGTTCCGGGCCAGGCGCACGACGATGTTCCCGCCCGTCAAGGCGGCGTAGTCGAAGGCGTGCAGCGGCTGGCCGTACTCGAGCATCACATAGTTGGTCACGTCCACGACGTTATTGATCGGCCGGATGCCGGCGGCCATCAGCCGGTTCTGCAGCCACTGCGGCGAGGGGCCGATGCGCACGCCGCGCACCAGCCGTGCCGCGTAGCGATGGCAATGCTCTGGTGCTTCGATGGCCACGCGCACGGCCTCCGCCGCCGGTTCCCCTTCCTCCGGCACCTCCTCCGGCGGAAGGGTAACGGAACGGTTCAAGATGGCCGCCACCTCGTAGGCGACGCCAAGCATGCTGAAGCAGTCGGCGCGGTTGGGCGTCAACTCCAGTTCCAGCACCACATCGTCCAGCCCCAGGTACGCCGCGGCGTCAGTCCCCACCGGCGCGTCATCGGCGAGCACGAGAATGCCATCGCGCATCGCGCGGGGAATCACCTTGTCGGGAAGCCCCATCTCTTCCCCCGACAGGATCATCCCCTGCGACGTGACGCCGCGGAGCGCCGTTTCACCTATGGTCCGCCCGTCCGGCAAACGCGCGCCGGGCAGGGCAACGGCCACCTTCTGCCCCGCGGCCACATTGGGCGCCCCGCAGACGATCTGCAGCGGCGCGCCACGGCCGACGTCCACCCGGCACACGCGCAGCCGGTCGGCTTGCGGATGGGGCGCGCACGCGAGAACGTGCCCGATCACCGCACCGGTCAAACCGCGATTTCGCCGCTCCACGGCCTCCACGGCCACGCCGCTGCGGGTGAGCTTCTCCGCCAATGCTTCGGGCGTCAGGTCGGCAATGTCCACGTATTGTGCCAGCCAGCGCAGCGAAACGCGCATGTCGATCCCTCCCTGCTTGTGGGTGCACGCATTCCTCCCGCAGCTTGGGCACTAAAACTGCTCGAGAAAGCGCACATCGTTCGT
>PKQU01000193.1 GCA_017577925.1 Bacillota bacterium | reverse complement strand
TGCGCGAACACGAGAACCTGATCCTCCTGCGCACCTTCTCGAAAATTTACGGCCTGGCCGGATTCCGCATCGGCTACGGCATCGCCGCGCCGGCGGTGATCGATGCGCTGAACCGGGTGCGCGAACCCTTCAACACCTCCTTCGTGGCCCAGGAGGCCGCCCTGGCCGCGCTGGACGACCAGGCCTTTGTAGAGGCGTGCGTGCAGCAGAACGAGAAGGGCAAACAGCAGCTCTACGAGGGTTTTGCCCGCCTGGGCCTGCGCCATTACGAGACTCACGGCAATTTCATCCTTGTCGATGTCGGACGGCCAGCCGGACCCGTGTTCGAGGCTCTCTTGCGACAAGGCGTCATTGTCCGTTCCGGGGAGGCCCTTGGCTTTCCCACGGCCCTGCGCGTGACGATTGGCGACGAAGCGCAAAACTGCCGCGTGCTGGAGGCGCTGGCGGCAGCGCTGGTGGAGGCGTAGCCGCGTGCGCATCGCCGTTGTGGGTGTGGGGCTGATCGGCGGGTCGTTGGCCTTGGCCTTGAAGCAGCGTCCCGATGTCGTGGTGGTAGGGTGCGATCCCAACCCCGCGAGCCTGCGCACCGCCCTTGCCCGCGGGGCCGTTGACGAGGTGACCGACCGGCTCGAGGAGGCGGTCGCGGAAAGCGACGTGGTCTTTCTCTGCGCTCCGGTCGGCAAGCTGTATGCCCTTGTTGACCGCTTGGCGGCGCTGCCGCTTGCGCCGGGCGTCATCGTCACCGACACGGGGAGCACCAAGGCCGGCATCGTGCGCGCCGCGCGCAAACTGGCCGCGCGGGGCGTAACGTTTATCGGCGGGCATCCCATGGCCGGGTCGCACAAGTCGGGCGTGGAAGCGGCGCGGGCCGACCTGTTCGAAAACGCCTACTACGTCCTGACGCCGGAGGAGGATACGCCTGCCGGCGCCGTCGCAGCGCTGTCCGACCTGCTGGCTGCCACCCGGGCCAAAGTGGTGACCATGGATCCGGTGGCCCACGACCGCGTGGTGGGGGCGATCAGCCACCTGCCGCACGTGGTGGCTGCCGCCCTCGTCAACCTCGTCGCCGACCTGGGGGCGGAAGACGCCTGGTACGAGCGTCTGGCCGCGGGGGGCTTTCGCGACCTTACGCGCATCGCGTCGAGCAATCCCAGCATGTGGCGGGACATTGTCCTCGACAACCGCACCGTGCTCTTGGACCACTTGCGGCGGTGGCAGGACGACTTGACCGCGATCATCGCTCAGGTGGAAGCGGGCGACGCCGCGGCCATCGAGCGGTTTTTCCGCACGGCGCGCACTTTCCGCGACCGGCTGCCGGAGCGCCGCCCGGGCGCGCTGCCGATGGTGCACGAGCTCTTCGTCGATGTCCCCGACCGTCCCGGGGTCATTGGCCGCATCGCCACCCTGCTCGGGGAACATGGCATCAACCTGGTCAACCTCGAGGTTCTGGAGGTCCGCGAAGACATCTTTGGCGTGCTGCGCCTCGTCTTTCAGCGCGAGGCCGATCGGGTGAGGGCGCGCGCGCTCCTGGCGCGCGCGGGTTACACCGTGCATGAGCGGGAGGCCCTTACCCACGCCGGCAAGGAGGAGCAGTAGGCATGCGCGTGGAACCCGTCCGTGCCCTGCGCGGGGAACTGACCGTCCCCGGAGACAAGTCGATTTCGCACCGGGCCGTCCTGTTGGGAGCCCTGGCCGAAGGGCGCACCGAGATCACCGGCTTTTTGCCGGGGGTCGACTGCCTTAGCACCATCGCCTGTCTCCGCCGTCTGGGGGTGGCCATCGAGCAGGAGGGCAGCCGCGTCACCGTGCACGGCGCGGGCTGGTACGCGTTGCGCGAGCCGGAGGACGTGCTGGACGTGGGCAACTCGGGGACGACGATCCGCCTCCTGGCCGGCGTGCTGGCCACGCAGCCGTTCCACAGCGTGCTGGTGGGGGACGCGTCGATCGCCCGGCGGCCGATGCGGCGTGTTACCGCTCCCCTGCGCGCGATGGGGGCGCACATCGACGGGCGCGCCGACGGCGAGTACACGCCGCTGGCCATTCGCGGCGGCCCCCTGCGCGCCATCCATCACGTGTCGCCGGTGGCCAGCGCGCAGGTGAAATCGGCGCTGCTGCTTGCCGGCCTGCAGGCGGACGGGGAGACGGCGGTGACCGAACCCCAGCGGTCCCGCGACCACACGGAGCGGATGCTCCGAGCCTTCGGCGCCGAGCTTACCCTGTGCGGCACCACCGTGCGCGTGCGGGGCGGCCAGCGCCTGACCGGCCAGCGGGTGGAGGTGCCCGGCGATATCTCGTCGGCGGCCTTTTTCCTGGTGGCCGCCGCCCTCGTGCCGGGGAGCGACCTCGTCGTACGCGGCGTGGGGCTCAATCCCACGCGTACGGGCATCCTCGACGTCCTGAAGGCGATGGGCGCCGAGGTCGAGGTGGAGGAGACCGGGGAAGCGTGCGGCGAGCCGGTCGGCAATGTGCGTGTCCGCCACGCGCCGCTGGCGGCTACCGCGATCGGCGGCGACCTCATTCCGCGGCTCATTGATGAGCTTCCCGTCATCGCCGTACTGGCCACGCAGGCCGAGGGGGTGACGGTGATCCGTGACGCCCAGGAGCTGCGCGTCAAGGAGACGGACCGCATCGCCACGGTGGTGGCGGAACTGTCGAAAATGGGGGCGCGTATTGAGGCGACGCCGGACGGCATGATCATCCACGGCCCGACGCCGCTTGTCGGGGCACGGTGCGACAGCCACGGCGACCATCGCATCGGCATGGCCCTGGCCGTGGCGGGGCTCATCGCCGACGGGCCGACGGAGATCGCGAGGGCTGAGGCGGTAGCAGTGTCGTTCCCCGATTTCTTCGACCGGTTGCGCACGGTTGCAAAGTGAAGCGAACGGCACCGGCTCTGCAAACAGGCGGGAGGCCATAACCGGGCAAACGGCGAACGTGCGGGAGGTCGGGGAACATGCGGCCTCCCGTTCGCCGTGCAGCGGGCAATCGAAATGTTCCCAAATTTATCAGGCTCTAAGTCAATAACTGTGGATGGGAGGTCAACCAAGCCAAGGGCATAAAAGCGAGGAGCATCTTCCGCACATAGATTTCGCGGTTGCGGAACCCGTAGCTGATTCGTTTGAGCAGCTTGATCTT
>PKQU01000192.1 GCA_017577925.1 Bacillota bacterium | reverse complement strand
ACCACGCCCAGCCGGGTGGAGCGGGCCATTCGCCATGCCATCGAAGTGGCCTGGGCCCGTGGCAACGTGGAGCTGATCAGCAGCCTGTTTGGCTACACGGTCAACGTGGCCAAGGCCAAACCGACGAACAGCGAATTCATTGCCATGGTTGCTGACCGGCTGCGCATCGAGCAGAAAGTGGTGAGCTGAGGGATGGGGCACAAAGCGCCGACGCTGTTTCGCTGGCCGGTGGAGGATGAGCTGGCCCTGGGCCTGCTGTTGCCGCATCACGCGGAGGCGCTGCTCGTGTTGGTGGACGAAAACCGCGACCATCTCCGGCCCTGGCTGCCGTGGGTCGACAAAACGCGGCGCGTCGACGACTCCCTCGCCTTCATCCGCAGCGGGCTCCAACAGCTCTCCCGCTGTGATGGATTTCATCTGGGGATTTGGTGTGCCGGTGCGCTCGCGGGCGTGCTGGGCGTGCACTGGATCGATTGGGCGAACCGCAGGACCAGCCTGGGCTATTGGTTGGGCGCGGGCTTTCAGGGACGGGGGCTGATGACGCGCAGCGTGGCCGCGGTGCTCGATTTCCTCTTTGACGAGTGGGACCTGCATCGCGTGGAGGTCCGCGCCGCGGTGACCAACTTCCGCAGCCGTGCGGTCCCCGAGCGGTTGGGCTTTCGCCTGGAGGGCGTGCTGCGGGGCGTCGAGCGATTTTCCGACGGCTCGTATCGCGACCACGCGGTGTACGCGATGTTGGCGGAAGAGTGGCGCGAACGGCGCGCGCTGCAGGGGACGGCTTTGGCGCGACCGCGCCAGCACCGGTGATGACGATCGGCATGATCCGCAGCGAGCCGACCGTGTGGAACGGTCGGTTTTTCTTTTTGGGCGCAGGGGAATGAGAATTTCTTCCGCTTGCCAAACTAGTACCGAAAAGGAAGTGTGTGGCACAGGAGGGAACGGCGTGATCGCCTGGTGGCGTTCCGGCAAGCCGATCAGCGGCACGGCGGTTGTCGACGAACGGACAAAGCGGTTGGTCATGCGCTTGGCGGGAGGGGAGATTGCCGTCATCCGTCATCGCGATGTGGACGAGGTGGCGGCCCGTGGCCTGCTCGACGCCGGTGTGCGGGCGGTGGTCAACGCCTTGCCGTTTTTGAGCGGCAGCTATCCGGCAGAGGGGGCGCTCCTCCTGGCCCGCAGCGGCGTGCCCCTGTTTGAAATCGCCGAGTCCGACTTTGCGCGCATCCCCGAGGGATCGCGCCTCGTGCTGGATGATGGACATCTGTGGGTCGAAGAGACCGCCACGGTGCTGCCCGCGCGCCGCGTCACGGACGAGGAGCTTGAGCGCCGCTACCGGCGGGGCGTAGCCAACCTCGAAAACCGCTTGGCGCAGTTTATCGACAACACCCTCCGGTTTGCGGCGAAGGAAAAGGCGTTCTTCATTCGTCCGCTGCTGACCCCTGTGCTGCGGACACCGCTTCAGGACCGCCACGTGCTGGTTGTGGTGCGGGGCAGCCACTACCGGCAAGACCTGCTGGCCATCCGCGGGTACGTGGAAGACTACCGCCCCGCGTTGATCGGCGTTGACGGTGGCGCCGATGCCCTGCTCGATTTCGGCTGGACGCCCGACATCATCATCGGCGACATGGACAGCGTTTCCGACCGCGCCCTGCGCTGCGGGGCGGACTTGATCGTGCACGGCTATCCCGATGGTCGGGCCCCCGGCCTGGCGCGGCTCCAGCAGCTGGGCCTCAGCGGACACGTGCTCTGTGCGCCGGGGACGAGCGAGGACATCGCCTTGCTGCTCGCCTATGAGAAAGGGGCCGAACTGATTGTCACCGTAGGCACGCACTCGAACATGATCGATTTTCTGGAAAAAGGACGCCAGGGGATGGCCAGCACCGTTCTCGTGCGGATGAAGATCGGCGCCAAATTGGTCGATGCCCGTGGGGTCTCCAAGCTCTACCCGCGGCGCCTGAAATGGCGAACCCTGGCCTACCTGATCGGGGCCGCCTGTGTGCCGGTGGCGGCGTTGGCCGCGGTGAGCGAGTCGTTGACGCGGCTGTGGCGCCTGGTGTGGGTGAACGTCAAGCTGCTGATGGGGTGAGGGATGCCGTGTATCCATGGCGCTACCACGTGGTCACGGTGGTATCGGTTTTCCTGGCCCTGGGCGTGGGGATTCTGCTCGGGGGCACGGCCGGCCAGCGGTGGATTGAGGCCAACCAGCAGGACGTGCTGGCCAGCCTCACGCAGAAATACGAGGAGACGGTCAAGCAGAACAAGGCGTTGCAGCGGCGCCTGGATGCGCTCCATGTCCAATTTGAGGAAACGGTCCGCGAGATGTCGCGCCTCGTTCTGGCCGAAGCGATGGCCCAAACCTCCCCGCACGTGTGGCTCGTGGGGGATCCGGACGCGGTCAAGGGGCTGGCCGCCTTTTTGCGCGACGTGGGCTTTGCCGTGACCCTCGTGCCGCCGGAAGCACACGCGCCGCCCGAAAAACCGGGAGGGAAGATTGTGCTCGTTTTGGCGGGTGATCGGGTCCCTTCATGGCTCGAGCGGGCGCAGGTGCCCACCGTGCGCGTTGACACAGCGGATCCGACGCCGTACGGGTATCTCAATGCGGTGAAAGAGATCGTCAGCCGCATGCAGGGAGGGATCTCGTCATGACACGGGTGCGCGTGTCGGCCGTCATTCCCGCCTACAACGAGGCGGCCACCCTGCCCGAGACGCTGGTCGCCTTGCGCCGGGCGGGCTGTGTCGACGAGGTGATCGTGGTCGACGATGGCAGTGCCGACGGCACGGCCGATGCGGCGCGCCCCTACGCCGACCGCGTCCTCGTGCACGGTGAAAACCGCGGCAAGGGGGCGGCCCTGGAGACGGGGTGGCGGGCGGCCCACGGCGACATCCTGTTGTTCTTGGATGGCGACCTGGGGGAGACGGCCGCCTACGCGCCGGCCCTGCTCGATCCCGTGCAGCGCGACATGGCCGACGTGGTGGTGGCGGTGTTCCCCCCGGCGCGCCGAAAAGGGGGCTTTGGTTTGGTCAAGGGGCTGGCGCGATTCGGCGTCGAACACCTCACCGGCTATGCCCTGCAAGCGCCGCTGTCCGGGCAGCGGGCGGTCCGCCGGGTGGTGCTGGAATCCCTTCCCCCCCTGTCCGGGGGCTTTGG
>PKQU01000033.1 GCA_017577925.1 Bacillota bacterium | reverse complement strand
ATGCCGCCGGCGGCGAGGAGAGGCAACGGCACCTCCTGCCGTACGAGGCGCAGCAACACGAGGAGCGGATAATCCTCTTCCGCGGACAGCCGGTTGCGGAACGATGCCCGATGTCCCCCGGCTTCCACCCCCTGCACGCACAGCGCGTCGGCACCGGCACGATGGGCGGCGATGGCCTCCTGGGGGGTGGTAACCGTCACCACGACACAGGAGCCCCGCTTCTTCAGCGCGTCGATCACGTCGGGTGGCGGGCAGCCAAAGGTAAAGCTCACCACCGGCACCGGTTCCTTCAGGAGCACCTCGAGTTTGGCCTCCCAGTCGTCCTCATCGGCCACCGGTTCCCCCAGCTCCACACCGCGCCGCCGCGCCTCGCCCTCCAAACGGTTCCGGTACTGCAAAACGGCTTCGAAATCGACATCCTCCCGGCTCGGAACGAAGAGGTTGACTCCAAACGGTTCGTCGGTGAGCGTCCGCACCGTCCGGATTTCTTCCCGCATGGCGTCAGCGGTTTTGTAGCCGGCCGCGAGAAATCCCAGGCCGCCAGCCTGCGACACGGCAGCAACAAGCTTAGGGGTGGAAACCCCGCCGGCCATCGGAGCCTGGACGATCGGAAAACGCAGGAGCTCGCGAAGCATGTTCTTCTCTATATCCCCCCCGTCCCATGTTCACGCTCAAACGCGGCCGGGATGCCTTCCCCCGACTGCGTTTTCCCATCCCGTTGTTTCCCGCTCACTCCAAGGTGAGGACAACGCGACCATGAATCTGCCCCTTTTCCATACGCGCAAATACATCATTGATCTTTTCCAGGGGCTGGGTCTCGATGTTGACCTTCACCTTTCCTTGGGCAGCAAATTCCAAGGCCTCTTGCAAGTCCTTTCTCGTTCCCACAATCGACCCTTTCACCGTGATCCCGTTGAGAACCGTGTCAAAAATAGGGATTGGCAATTCGTCATTCGGCAACCCGACGACAACCAGGGTGCCGCCGCGCTTCAGGGAATGGTACGCCTGCGTGAACGCTTTCTTCGTTACCGCCACGCTGATCGCCGCTTGCACACCGCCGAACCGCGCTTGAATCTCCTGCGCCGGATCGACCTTCGTCCCGTTGAGGGTTGCGTCCGCACCCAGTTTTTTCGCGAGCTCCAGCTTCTCATCGACCAGATCGACGGCGACGACGTTGTATCCCATGGCCTTGGCATACTGCACGGCCACGTGGCCCAGACCGCCAATGCCGTAGATGGCGACCCAGTCACCCGGTTTGGCGTTGCAAACTTTCAACGCCTTATACGTTGTTACTCCCGCGCAAAAGATCGGCGCCGCTTCCTCAAATCCCAGATTGTCGGGGATTTTTACGACGTAAGATGCGGGAGCCTTGCAATATTCGGCGTAGCATCCGTCCACCGAATAACCGGTGTTCAGCTGGTGCGGACACAACGTTTCCTGTCCGGTTAAACAATACTCGCATTCGCCACATGCGGAATGGAGCCAGGGAATCCCCACCCGATCGCCTACGTTGAGCGAGGTGACCCCCGGGCCAACCGCCTCCACGACACCAACGCCCTCGTGCCCTGGGATCAAGGGAAGCTTTGGTTTTACCGGCCAATCCCCATGCGCGGCATGCAGGTCGGTATGGCACACGCCGCACGCTTTAATTTTCACGAGAATCTCTCCCGGTCCGATTTCGGGAACCGGTACATCCTTGATCTCCAACTTTTCCTTAAATTGGTTTACCACCGCAGCCTTCATGAGCATCCCCTCCCATCCCTGTATACGTTTACAATTTTATCAATATACTTCTGACAATTATGTTTATAAGATTGTTAAAATTATTATAGGTAAAGGACCATTCATAGTCAACCAGCGATTGGATGCCGTGCCACAGAGCGGATCGCGCCCGACTGTTCGCCCGCGTACGTACCCCCAAGCCCAAAAAAAAGCGCCCCGCGAGCTTTCGCGGGGGCACCTACACGGGATACCAGAATCGCGCGAAAGCCGGGGCCAAGCCGGCCGGCGCGGCTCATTCCTTCACCGCGCCCGCCGTAAGCCCCGAGATAATCCGCTTCTGGAAAATAAGGACCATGATGACCAGCGGAATGGTCACGATGATCGACGCGGCGGCGATTTCGCCCCACGGGATCGTGTACTGGCCCTGGAACATGACGATGCCCACCGGAACGGTCTTCATCGCCTCTTCGGTGTTGATCGTCAAGGCGAAGAAGAACTCGTTCCATGCCGCCAGGAAGACGAGGATGGCTGTGGTAAACGTGCCCGGCATGGCCAGAGGAAGAATGATCTTGCGGAACGTTTGCAACACTGTCGCCCCGTCGATCTTGGCCGCTTCCTCCAAATCAACAGGAATTTTCCGGTAAAACACAGTCAGGTTCCACACAGCCAGCGGCAGAGCAAAGGTGGTGTAGGGCAGGATCAAGCCCAGATAGCTGTTCGTCAGCCCCGTTTCCTGCATGAACAGGAAGATAGGCGAAATAGTGGCGATCTGAGGGAACATCGACACGGCGAGCACAAGACCAAGTACTACCGCCTTGCCCTTAAACTCGAGCCGTGCCAGCGCATAGGCGGCCAGCGACGCGACGACCAGGCAGTATGCCGTGGTCAGCGTGGCAACAACGGTGCTGTTCCACAGGTATGTCAAAAAGGGCCGTTGGGAAAAGACCCGCACGTAGTTGTCCAGCGTGGGGTTGTCGATCCAGACGCGAAAGGCCGCCTCACCAAACAGCTCGTTCGGTGGCTTGAACGAGGCCAGCAGTTGCCAGAAAAAGGGGAACAGCACCACGAAGACGAACACGGCCAGAAACACGTAAAACCCGGGTCCTGCCTTTTTCGACATCTGGGCTTCCCCTCCTTACCGCGCCTTCTCTTCGCCCAGCACGTTGGCGCCCAACAGCTTGATATAGAAGATGCTGATGAGGGCCACGCACAGGAAGACGATCACCGACAAGGCCGATCCGGCACCGAAGTTCAGCTGGGCGAACATCGTCTTGTACGCGTAGATGGAAATGGTCTCCGTCGAGTTGGCCGGACCGCCCCCGGTCAGCACGTAAATGAGGTCAAAGACGCGGAACGCGTCGAGCGTGCGGAACAACAGCGCCACCAGGATCGTCGGCTTTAAGAGGGGCAGGGTAATACGGAAGAATTGCTGGATCCGCGACGCGCCGTCCACCTCGGCCGCTTCATAGAGCGACTGGGGAATCGTCTGCAGACCGGCGAGAAGCAGCAGGGCCATAAAGGGCGTCGTCTTCCACACATCGGCAAAGATCACCGCGAACATGGCGCCCCATTTGGTGGTGAGCAGGGTGGCCATGTTGTCAATGATCCCGATCTCAGCAAACAGCTTGGCGACAATCCCGTTTTGCCCGTCGTAGAGGAATTTCCACATTAACGCCGAGATGACGGTGGGGATGGCCCAGGGGATCAACACCGCCGCGCGCACAAGCCCGCGCCCTTTAAAGGACCGGTTGATGAGCAACGCGATGCCCAGGCCCAGCACCAGCTCAAGGGAGACGGAGACAACCGTAAACACCGTGGTGTTCCACAACGCCATCCACAGGCGTGGTTCGTGGAGAAAGCGCGTGTAGTGGGCAAACCCGACAAAATTGGGCTCAATCAGCGCGCCGCTGATGCCGGAAAGGAGCCCGGTAACGTCGTTGGGACGCTGCAGTTTGGCGGGGTCAATCTGGGCAAGGGTTTTTTCCACATCGCGCAGCGTCGCCTTCACGCGTTCGGCCTCATCCCGATCAAGGTCGACAGTTTTGAGGTTCGGCGGAACCGGCTGGAACGCGTCGAGCAGCCGGTTCACCTCCTCCCAGCGCTCGGCAAAGTCCTCGTCCTTCATCAGCTCGTCATGAAGGCTCTCCAGCCGGTCCTTGGCCTGGGCCAAGGACGTTTTCGTTGGCGCGTCAGCCTGCTTGATCTCCCGGTCAAGCGCCCGCAACAGGAGCGGGTATTTGCCTGCATACACCTCCATATCGAGGCCGTATGTCCGGTGAATGGCCGTTTTCGCCGGATCGTTGAGGCGAATGTCGTACAGGCTGAGCCAAAACGAGCGCACAACGGGCCAGATAGCGATAGCGGCGATGAGGAGGATCGTCGGCAGGACGAACAGGTACCCGATGGTTTTCTCCGAAAGCCGCAAGGGGAAACGGTCCTTGCGCCGCGTCGGTGGGTTCGTTTCCGTCGACGACGAGGATGCCGACGGGTCAACCGTTTGCCGCAAGTTGGTCTGCCGCATTGAATCACCTACTTTCCGGAGAAATCGACAGAAATCGATGAACCAGACGTAAAGGAAAGGAAGTTAAGAGCCGCAGGCGAAGGCTACGGCTCTTAACTTCCGCATATTGGCGCCGCGAGCAGGCGACGGACACCCTTACTTCCCGAGCACTTCCTTGAGCTTCTGCTCCATGTTCTTGACGGCTTCTTCCGCCGTCTGCTGGCCGGCCAGCGCCTTCGACACCTCAATCTGGATGATGTCGGAAATCTTCGGATACACCGGCGTGACTGGACGCGGCACCGCCTTGCTGACCGCTTCCACGTATTCTTTTTCGGAGAACAACGGGCTGGCCTTCTGCACCTCCGGATCGTCATACAGCGGGAGGTACGTCGGCGACGAGCCACCATAGATGGCCGTGATCTTTTGCCCTTCCGGACCGGTCATGAACTTGACAAACTCCCACGCCTCTTCCGGATGCTTGGTGTACTTGTTGATCCCCGTCAGCCAGCCGCCTAGCGTCGCCACGGAACCGGCGTCACCCGCAGGCAACGGCGCCACACCAACCTTGTCCACCACTTTCGACTGGTTTTTGTCCTGCACCAGGGCGTACATGTACGGCCAGTTGCGGGTGAACGGCGCCTGGCCCTCGATGAACGCCGTGTGCGTCTCCAGTTCGGTGAAGGTGGTGATGTTCTGCGGGACCACGTCGGACCGGACGATCTCGATCATCTTCTTCAGACCCTTGATCGTCTCGGGGCTGTTGATGACCACATTGCCCTTGTCGTCGAGCACCTTTCCGCCATAGGAGGCGATGAACTCGATGAAGTTGCACACCAGGCCTTCATACTGCTTCGCTTGCATCAGGTAGCCAAACTGCGTGCCACCCTTGCCCTTCAGTTCCTTGGCCTGGGCCAGGAGCTCGTCCCACGTCTTGGGCGGATTCTTCACCAAATCCTTTCGATAGTACAGGAGTCCAGCGTCGAGGAACTTGGGCATCGCCCACTGCTGACCGTTGTAGTTCCCCGCCTCGACAGCGCCGGGAATGTAGTTGTCCAGGTTGATGCCGTCCCGCTCGATGAAGCGGTCGAGCGGCAGGAGATACCCGGCCTGGGCGAACTCCGCCGGCCAGATCACGTCCAAGTCGAAGACGTCAATCTCGTCCGACTTGGCGCTGAGCATCGTCACGTACTGGTCGTGGCTTTGCCCCGTATCCGCCGGCATTTCGCGGAATTCCACGTCGATGTTGGGGTGCCGCTTTTCAAATTCCTCAACGATTTTTAGCGTCGCCCCCGTCACGTCTTTGCCGCGGGCATACACGATCTTGACCTTTTCCCCGCTTTTCGCCCCGCCACCGTCTCCGGAAGGCGCCGCTTCATTGCCTCCCGAACCGCAGGCGGCAAGGGAAATGACCATCATTGCGGCAAGCAAGCCGCTGAGCGCTTTTCGCCATGCGCGCATGGCTGTTCCTCCCTCCCCATCGGATTCAGCGTGCGGTTGACAGGCTTTCGCCCTATGCCCACCAGATGTCGCCGACCGGCTCTTCCATTATAACCTGCTTGAGGTTGGCCACGGCCTTGCGGAACCCTTCCTGCGGCGACATGAGGGCATCCTCGTGTTCGATGCTGAGCACATAGTCGTAGCCAACCAGGCGCAACGCGCTGACAATGTCCCGCCACACCTTCAGGTCATGGCCAAAGCCCACGGTGCGGAAGATCCAGCTGCGATTGGCAAGGTCGGTAAAGGGACGGGCGTCCAGGAGCCCATTGCGGGCCGCATTGCCCCAATCAATCCCGGTATCCTTGGCGTGCACGTGGAAGATGGCCCCGGCGCTGCCCAGAATGCGGATGGCCTGCACCGGATCGATGCCCTGCCAGAACAAGTGGCTGGGGTCGAGGTTGGCCCCGATCACCTCGCCCACCGCCTCACGCAGCTTGAGCAGCGTGTCGGGCGAATGGACGGAGAAGCCGCCGTGCAGCTCAAAGGCCAGCTTCACGTGGTGATCGGCCGCAAACTTCCCCCACTCTTTCCAGTAGGGGATAATCTTCTCCCGCCACTGCCACTCCAGCACCTCCTGAAAGTCGTGCGGCCAGGCCATCACCGGCCAGTTGGGGTACTTGGCCCCTTCGTGGTCGCCCGGGCAGCCGGAAAAGACGTTGACCACGGGCACCTCCAACTGCTCGGCCAGCAGCACCGTTTGCACGAAGTCGTCGTGGAAGCGCTGCGCCACCTCCTTCTGCGGGTGTAGGGGGTTGCCGTGCACGCTGAGGGCGCTGATGAGGAGTCCCCGCTCCTCCACCGCCTTTTTGAACGCCTTGCGTTTGGCCTCATCGGCCAGGAGCACCGCGGGATCGCAGTGATCCTTTCCGGGATAGCCGCCCGCGCCGATCTCCACCGCTTCGATACCGTGCGCCTTCACGAAATCGAGCATCGCCTCAAAGGGCATGTCGCGGAACAGAACGGTAAAGACGCCGAGCTTCACCGGCACTCCTCCTCCCCTGGGTTGGGCACCCGCGGTCTTCGCCGGGCGCCTAAAACGTTTTCGGTTTCACCAAAGTCGTTCAACGGACCGCGCCGCTCATTCCACCGCCACGACGCGCTTCGTCTCGGCCGACTTCACCGCGGCAAGGATCACCTTGAGCGAGCGGTACCCTTCCTCGCCGGGCACGAGCGGCGGCGTTCCCTTGACGATGCTCTCGAGGAACGCGTCGATGACCCCGCTGGCCGTCTGTCCGCCCTCTTCGTTGGTCTGGATCTTCCCGACGCGGTGCAGCTCCCGCTCGCCGCCGGCGTAGTCGACCACCACCTGGTAATCGGGGTTTTCGCCGATACGCAGCGTGCCGCGCTCACAGTAAAGGACCGTGCTGTTGTCCTCGTAGGGCTTGTAGGTCCAGCTGGACACCATCGTACCGATGACGCCCCGGCGCGTGCGCAGAATGCATACCGCGTTGTCTTCCACGTCGGTATCGGCCTTCTCCAGCGTGCCCATCAGCGCCGCCACTTCCACAATTTCATCGTCGAGGAGCCAGCGCAAGAGGTCGACCTTGTGGATGCCCAGGTCGCCGAGGGCGCCGAGGAAGGCCCGTTCCTTGCGGAAAAACCACCCACCTGCCCCCTCGACGCTCCACGTCTCCGGACCGGCATGGCCGAAGGTGGTGCGGAAGGTGAGCACACGTCCTAGAGCGCCGGAGGAGAGGATCTGCTTGGCCTTTACGTGCGCCTTCATGAACCGCTGGTTGTGGGCAATCATCAGGATTTTGCCGCTGGATTCGGCGGCGCGGATCATCGCCTCCGCTTCCTCCGCCGACGTGGCCATCGGCTTTTCGCACAGGACGTGGATGCCTGCCTCCAGAGCGGCAATGGTGATCGGCCCATGCAAGTCGTTCGGTGTGCAGACGCTGACGGCATCGAGGTCGCCGCGCTTTAGCATGGCCCGCCAATCGGTGTACGCCTCGGCCCCGTAACGGCTGGCAGCCGCTTCGGCGCGCTCACGGACAACGTCACACACGGCCACGATTTGGGCGTGCGGATTGGCGGCGTACTCCGGCAGATGGCGATGCTTGGCGATGCTGCCGCATCCGATCACGCCAACACGAATCGGATTCATGCCTTGCCCCTCCCCTTGGATTGGTGAATCGGGCCTTCAACCGGCATCCTGGCTCCACTGCCCTTGTCGTTCCTCCGCCGGGGGGTCCCGCAGGAACGGCGGATGACCAGGCGATCTTCCAGCACCCGCTGCGGCTGCGGAATCGGCTCGCCGCGGATCAGGTGCAGGACCATCTCCATCGCCGTCCGCCCAATTTCATAGCACGGTTGGGCGACCGTCGTCAGCGGCGGATCGACGTACGCGGCATAGGCAATGTCATCAAAACCCACGATGGCGATGTCGTCCGGTACCCGCAAGCCCCGTTCGCGGACCGCGCGAATCGCGCCAATGGCCATCTCGTCGTTGGCGGCAAACACGGCCGTAGGCGGGTGCGCGAGGGCGAGCAGCTTGCGCATCAGAAGATAACCCGAATCAAGGGTCCAGTCACCTTCTTGCACCAGGGCCGGATCGACGGAAAGCCCGTGCTGGTGCAGCGCTTGCTGATAGCCCTGCAGGCGGTCACGGGAGATGATGACGTGGAGCGGACCCGTCAAATGGGCGATACGGGTGTGCCCCAGCGACAGGAGATGAGCCGTTGCCTTGCGCGCGCTCGACACGTTGTCGATGGAAACGGACGGCACGTCGGCATCGAGGAGGTATTCGCAGGCGAGGACGACCGGCTTTTGGCGCGCCAGCGCAAGGATGTGGTCCTTCTCCACCCGCGCCGTGGTGAGGATCAGTCCGTCGGCCCGCTTGGCATTCAGGATCCGCAGGTATTCCGCTTCCCGCTTGACGTCGTTGTCGGTGTTGCCGAGGAGGATGGTGTACCCCTCGCGAATGGCCACATCCTCAATGCCGCGGATGATCTCGGAAAAGAACGGGTTCTTGATGTCGGGAATCAGAACGATGACCGTCTTCGTCTCCTGCTTGCGCAAGTTACGTCCCAAGGCGTTGGGTTCATAGTTGAGCGCGGCCATCGCGTCGAGCACGCGGCGGCGCGTCGCCTCTGACACCGCACCTTTTCCGGACAGCACGCGGGAGACCGTCGCAGGAGAGACGCGGGCCAGCTTGGCCACATCCCGAATCGTCGCCATCCGTCACCTCAGGGCAACCGGCTGACCGGTTTCGGAAGCGGTGTAGATGGCGTCAAGGATGCGCTGTACCTGCACGGCCTCCTCTACCGCCGCGCTGGGGGGCTGCCCCGTCTTCACGCAGTCCAAGAAGTGCCGCCACATCGCCACGCGGTCGCCCCACGGCTCCCACTTAACCCGGGGCGATTCGTCAACCAGGCATCCGAACCGCTCGGTGTACACCGTGAAGCGGCGGTCACTGAAATCGATTTCTTCCAACACCGCGCCGGCTCCTGTCCCAAACAGGTGCACAAACTGTACGTCACGCGCCAGGTTGGCCGCCCAGCTCACCTCGAGGGTCAGCGTGGCACCCGTTTCCAGATGGAGAAAGGCCACGGCGAAGTCTTCCACGTCATAGGCGCCGTCGGATGCCGCCGGCGCCCACATGCGCGTCTGGCGTGCCTCGGGACGGGTGAAGGTTTGGAAGGTTTTCCCGGTCACCAGAACCACCCGGGGGTTTCCGAGCAGCCACAACGCCAAGTCGAGCATGTGCACGCCAATGTCAAGCAGCACCCCGCCGCCGGCGCGTGCCTTGTCGGTAAACCACCGGCTCCACGAAGGAATGCCCGCTCGCCGCAGCCATCCGGTGCGGACGTGGTAGACGTCCCCGAAGGCCCCACCCTCCAGGTACCGCTTCAGTTGCTGGGCATCGGGGCGAAAGCGGTTGTTCATGCCGACCATGAGGATGCGGCCGCATTCGCGGGCCTTGGCGGCAATGCGTTCCGCTTCCGCGGCACAGGTAGCCATCGGCTTTTCGAGCAGGACATGCTTCCCCGCCTCGAGGGCGGCAACGGCCATCTCGGCGTGGAGGTGATTCGGCGTGCTGATCAACACGACGTCGACATCGGAGCGCGCAAGCAACTCACGGTAGTCCGTCATCACATAGGGAATCCCGTGCACACCGGCCAATCGTTCAGCCGCCGCTCGATCTGCATCGGCTACGGCGACAATCTTGACGTCGGAAAAGGTCCGCAGCACGGGCACGTGAACCTCCCGGGCGATGCCGCCGGCTCCGATGATGCCCAGCCGGTGTTCCATCCTCCTACCCCTTTCCGCGTCGCTGGTGTGGCTGCTGCGACGTCCGTCGAGATTGAAATCGATTTCAATCCCCGAAAAAAGAGAAAGTCCGCACATCTTGGTAACGCTTTCAAACCTGCGTACCCGTCTCACCCCCAAAAAAACGGATTCCTTCCGACTTCCATTCTCCTTTATGATCCCCCTTTTTATAAAAGATCAAAAATTTTTCCCATGTGTCAAGCGAACGGGTGCTCGTTTTTTATCGAACCACCACGCGGTCCCGGATCTGTTCCAACAGCGCCGGACCGATGCCGGGCACGTCCAACAGGTCCTCCACCGCGCGAAAGGGGCCGTTTTCCTCGCGGTACTTGACGATTGCCGCCGCCTTTGACGGGCCGATGCCGGGAAGCGCGTCCAGCTCGGCCACCGTGGCCCGATTGAGATCCAGCTTTTCCCCTTGTCCGGCGCCGGTCGGGGCAAGCTCCCCCGCCAAAGCGGGATTTTCCCCTTGCCGTGGAATGACAACGGCGATCCCGTCGGTAAGGGGCGCGGCAAGGTTGACCCGCTCAACATCCGCGTTCGGGGCGAGGCCACCCGCAGCGCGCACGGCGTCTTGCACGCGGCTTCCCTCAGGCAGAACGACCACCCCCGGTCGGTTCACCGCGCCCTTCACGTCAACGGTCACCGTCTTGGGTCGCTCGGTTGGGCCGGCAGCCTGCGCATTGTGTTCCGCTGCTCCCCGCGGCACCCCTGCCCCAGGGACGGCTTCGTCTGCCGCATCCGGAACCGCCAGGTCGGCCGTCCACGTCGCCTCGTGCGTTTCCCCCCAGAGGATATACGCAAACAGGCTCAGCACGGCCACCGCCAGCACAACCACCATTGCCGCCAGCCGGCGTTCGCGCGTCGTCCACTCTGCCAACCATTCGCGCATGTTTTCCCCTCCCCGTTTGCGTCCAACCCGATGGCGGTTCTCCTCGCCCGCCGTCATCGCCGAATGCACCCAGGCATATCTATGAACCAAAAGGGAACCGTCCGCAGATAGGGGGATCGGCGATGAACGTTGGCTTTATCGGCACCGGTAGCATGGGATCGCTCCTCGTTGAGGCTTTTCTCGTCTCGGGCCGTCTTCGACCCGAGCAGGTGTGGGTGACCAACCGCACACTGGCCAAGGCCTATGCGCTTTCCGAGCGGTTTCCGGGCGTACGCGTGGCACCGAACGCCGAACAGGTGGCCCACACGTGCGACCGCATGTTCGTATGCGTCAAGCCCCTGGAATACAGCGACGTCCTCGATTGCATTGCCAATTGCCTGCGTCCGGAACAATGGCTGATTTCCATTACCAGCCCGGTGTCCGTCGCCGATCTGGAAGCCCTGCTGCACGCCAAGGTAGCCAAGGTCATCCCCAGCATCACCAACGGGGCGCTCAGCGGAGCCCTGCTCGTCGTTCGCGGCTCCCGGTTTTCCGACGCCGACCACCGCGAGCTGCTGGACTGGCTCCACGCCATCGGGCATCCCGTGGAAATCGACGAGCGGTGGACGCGCATCGCCTCCGATCTCTCCAGCTGTGGTCCTGCCTTCCTCAGCTTCCTCCTGCAGGAGATGGCCGAAGCGGCGACACGGGAAACGGGATTGCCCAAGCCGCTGGCCACGGAACTGGTCACGGAGATGGCCATCGGTTTTGGCCGCCTGCTGGCCACCGGTACGTTCACCCTGGAAGCCCTTCGCCAGCGGGTGTGCGTTCCCGGCGGGGTGACCGGCGCGGGGCTGGCCGTGCTGGAAGCGGAGACGCGCGGGACCTTCGACCGGCTGTATCGCCGTACCCGGCAAAAGTTCGAGGAGGACGTCGAACAGGTGCGCCAGCGCTTCCACCGCCTCGCCCCGCGCCCGTCCGACGCGGAACCGCCTTCATGAAATCGTTGGGATTAGGGTTGAAGATTCTCCCTTCTGGGCGCGTTTCCCTGCCACCGCGTTCCATTTCCAATTGATTTTATCTACGTAAAGAAAGCCCCGGGCTGTCACCTGGGGCTGTTGCCGTTTTCGCTTCCGGTCCGCACCGCCCGCGCGTGTTCTTCGGCGCGCGCGAGCAACGTGCGCACCGCCTCCTGTAACACTTGGAGTTGCGCCTCCGTTTCCGCTTCCAGGTACACCCGGATCAGCGGCTCTGTGCCGGAGGGGCGCACGAGCACCCACGCATCGCCCTCAAGCCGCAACTTGACGCCGTCTGCGGCGGATACCTCCTGTACCCGTCGGCCGCCGAGGGACGAGGGAGGGGCTTGGCGAAGGGCCTCTATCAACACCCGTTTCACGTCGTCGCGCAGGCGCAGGTCCAACCGCCTGTGTACGGCGCGGCCATATTTCCGCTCCAGGTCGGCCAGCGCCTCCCGCAAGGACCGCCCTTCCGCCGCGCGCATCTCGGCGATCAGGCAATTGGCCAGGATGCCGTCCTTCTCGGGAATGTGACCGAGGACGCTTAGGCCCCCGCTTTCTTCGCCCCCCACCACAACGGGCTGCCGGCGCATCGCCTCGCCGACATACTTGAAGCCGACCGGCGTCTCCACCAGCGGCACGCCGAACCGCTCGGCCACCCGATCGAGCAAATGGGTTGTGGCTACGGTGCGCACGAGGGCGCCCTTCCATCCGCGCCGCGCCAGCAGGTGATGGGCGAGGAGCACCAGCACCTGGTTCGGCGTCAGGTACGTCCCGTCGCCATCCACCACACCGAAGCGGTCGGCATCCCCATCGTTGGCAAGCCCGAGGTGGGCCTTGCCCGCCACCACCGCTTCGCGCAGGGCCGTCAAGTGGGCTTCTGTGGGCTCGGGGAGCCGGCCGCCGAACAGCGGATCACGGGTGCCATGCAGCTCGGCAACGGTCCACCCCCGCGCGGCGAG
>PKQU01000032.1 GCA_017577925.1 Bacillota bacterium | reverse complement strand
CGCTTGAACCAGCGTATCCGTGACAATCGGCTTCTGGTTGCCGAGCAGCTGAGCGGCGTGTCGCGGGTGATGGACGATTTTGCCGCGGAAATCCGCCGCGAGGGACAGGACCTGGTGGTGCAGGAAGGGCAGATTCGCGAGGCCCTCGAGGAGATCGGCCTGTCAGTGCGCAAGGTGGACATCTACAGCCTGGCCGAGGGCAACGTGGACATCGAGGTGAGCCAACCGAGCTGCGATGGCCGTGACGAGTGCGAGAAAATCGTGGCCCCGCTGGTGTCCGACCTGCTCGGGGAGACGGTGGCCGTGGCGGAAAAGCGTTGCCACGCCTACGCCGACGGGTATTGCACGATGTGTCTGCGCACGGCCCACAAGTACCGGGTCCAGTCGGCGATTGCCGCGGTGGCCAAGGATGGCGGCTGGCTGTCCGGTGACAGCTTCGCCACCCTCGATCTCGGGAACGGGCGGTACGCCGTGGCTCTGTCCGACGGCATGGGCAACGGCGAGCGCGCCCACCGGGAGTCGAGCGAGACGCTGGAGCTCCTGAAAGAGATGCTGAGCGTGGGTTTTGACGAGCAGATGGCCATCAAGTCGGTGAACGCCGTGCTCTCCCTGCGTTCGACCGAGGAGACCTTCGCCACCCTTGATCTGGCCATCATCGACCTGCATTCGGCGGAGGCCAAATTCTTGAAGACCGGTTCGACGCCGAGCTTCATCAAGCGTGGACGCGAGGTCTTCACTGTGTCGGCGGGCAATTTGCCCATCGGCATCCTGCGCGATATCGAGGTGGACGTGGTGACGCTCGGCCTCAAACCCGGAGACCTGCTTATCATGCTCACCGACGGCGTCTACGACGCGCCCACCGTGGAAAACAAGGAGCGGTTCCTGAAGCGCATGATCGCCGAGCTGGACACGGACGACCCGCAAGAAGTGGCCGATCTCTTGCTCGAGCACGTCGTGCGCCATCACCAGGGTGCCATTCGTGATGACATGACCGTGGCGGTCGTGCGCATTGACCAGTACGTTCCGGAGTGGGCCACCATCAAACTGCCGCACGTGCGTCCAATCGAGCGCCCGCGCATTGTCAGCTAGCTACACCCGCCGAGCCGGCTGATCGGTGACGGGCAGGTATGCGCGATGCGCCTTCCGTCGATACTGGGAATGTCCCGTTTTTTCAGAATCCTTGGCCGACGGGAGGCGAAAGCGTGCGCGAGATGGTTTTAGAACAGATTCTGCTCGTCACCGACGGTTGTTCCAATGTCGGGGGCGATCCGGTGGAAGCGGCGGCGGAGGCGCGGCAGCAGGGCATTGTGGTCAACGTGATCGGCATCCTGCACGGGCAAGCCCTCGGGGAACAGGGGCGGAGAGAAGCCGAGCGCATTGCCGCCGCCGGGGGAGGGGTGTGCCAGTTCGTACAGCCGGAACGACTGTCGCACACAGTTCAGGCCGTCACGCGGCAGGCGATGACGCGGACGCTCCATGCCGTGGTACGAGAGGAGCTGCAAACGCTCCTTGCCGAGGGAAGCGTGGCGGACTTGGCGCCCGAGCAGCGTGCGCGCCTGGCCGCCTCGGTGGAGACGTGGGCCGAGGCGTCCCACCTGCGCGTGTTCCTGCTTCTCGACACCAGCGCCAGCATGGCCCCGCTGGTTTCAACGGTGCGCCGGGCGGTCCGCGACTTTTTCCTCAGCTTGGCCGCCCGTTCGGGGCCCAGTGAGGTGGCCGTCGGCGCCTTTCCGGGCGTTGAGGGGGCGCTCGATCTTCTCGTCGACTGGACGACGGACGGCTCTGCCGCCCGCTTGGCCCTGGAGCGGCCGCCAACGGGGCTGACGCCGACGGCTCCGGCCCTGCGGGCGACGTTGGCCCATTTTCGTTCCTGGCGGATCCTGGGAGAAGCAGGCGGATTTGTCGCCCTCCCGCCCGCGTCGAAGGTTTCCGCCGACCGCCCGCCCAACGGGGGATTGCTGCGGGACTATGTGTTTTGACATGCGGACGGGAACGGTTGTTTGCGGCCGATGGAACCGCAACGTGTATCGCATCGAGGGCGTCGCCGGCCGGGGCGCGACGGCGACGGTGTACGCGGCCCGGGGGCCGGCGGGCCGTGTGGCGCTGAAGGTGGCCGATGACGAGGCGTGCGTGCTGGTGGAGGCGGACATGCTGCGGAACCTCGAGGCCCGGGGAGTGCTCCCTGGGCCTTTTTTGCGTGACGTCGACGAAGCCGACATCGACGGTCGGTCGGTCCTGTTTCTCGCCCTCGACTGGGTGGATGGGATACCGCTTCACCGGTTTCCCGCGGGACGACGGCCGGCGGTGGCGGCAGCCGTGTTGACCCAGGTTCTGGACGGTTTGGAGCGATTGCACGCGGCGGGGTTTGTCTTTGGCGACCTGAAACCGGCCAACGTCCTTGTGGTGCCGGGATCGCTGCCGCGCGCGGTGATGATCGACTTCGGCGGTGTGACCCCCCGGGGTCGCTGCGTGCGCGCCCACAGCGAATTGTACGACCGGGCTGCGTGGGGCGCCGGCGGGCGTGTGGCGGAACCTGCCTACGATCTGTTTGCCGCGGCACTTACGTTTCTGGCCGCCGTCATAGGCGAAGCGCCTCTGGCCGCGGCTTTGGCCCGGCCGCAGCCGGTGGTGGCGCTTTGTGATATAATACGGGCGGATTCGCGACTGGCGCCATACCGGCGGGTTCTGGAACCGGCGTTCCATGGGCGGTGGGCGAGCGCGACGGCGATGGGTCGCGCCCTTGCCGCGGCATCCGGCGCGGGGGCGGAGGATGCCGCGGCGTGGGACCGCCTGACAGTGGGGCTGATGGGCGCGTGTGCCGCCGCGGCCGGATGGTTGTTGCTGGTGAGTGCAGCATGGTGGGAGAGGCTGTGATACAACGATGGATGCGATGCCGCACGGGACGCAGTTGACCCCTTCCTCCGACGACATCCTGGACCTGTGTCTGTTCGCCGGGGCCCTTGTCTTGAAAAACGGCGGGGAGACGTACCGCGCGGAGGAGACGATGGTGCGCATGGCTATCGCCTCCGGCGTGCGGGAGGCCCACGGATTTGCCACCCCGACGGGCGTGTTCCTTTCGTGCGTGACGGCCGAGGGGGTCAAGACGCGCGTGCGGCGCATCGCGGCGCGCACCGTCGACCTGAGCAAGGTGGCGGCGGTCAACGAGATCTCCCGCCGCTACGAGGCCGGGAGCCTGTCGGTCGCGGAGGCGTTCCGGCAACTCCAGGAAGTAGAGGGGGCGCCCTTTCCGTACAGCGACGGGTTGCAGCACCTGGCCGCCGGCGCCACCAGCGCCAGCTTTGCCCTTTTGTTCGGCGGGTCGTGGCCGGATGCGGGGCCGGCCTTTGCCGCCGGGTTCGTGGCCAATGTGGCCCTCAAGTTGGTGGAGCGCCTGTTTGCGGTACGCTTTGTCGCCGAGGCTGTGGCCGCGTTTTTCAGTGCCCTGGCCGCCGTGGTGGCGGTGGCGGTCGGATGGGGGGCTGACCGGGACGCCATCCTCATCGGCGCGCTCATGCCCTTTGTGCCCGGCGTTGCCCTCACCAACGCGGTTCGCGACGTGATGGCCGGCGATCTGGTTTCGGGGCTGGCGCGCGGTGCGGAGGCGGCTCTCACCGCCCTCGCGGTGGCGGCGGGCGTGGCGTTCTTGCTGGGGCTGGTGGCGGGGTGAAGGGCGTACCGCAAGGAGGCGAAGACGGGTGACCGGGGCTGTGGAAGGGCTGCTCAGTTTCGTGGCCGCCGCGACCTTCGGTTTGTTGTTCGGCGTCCCGCGTCCTGAATTGGTATGGGGTGGTCTGGTCGGGGCGGCGGGCTGGTTGGTGTACCGGGGCCTGATGGCCGTGGCGGTGGGCCCGCTCGGGGCGGTTTTTGCCGCCTCCTTTCTCGTGGCCGCCCTCAGCCAACTTCTGGCCGTGCGCCGGCGCGTGCCGGTCCTCCTGTTCGCCGTGCCGGGCATCATTCCCCTCGTTCCGGGCGGGCTGGCATACCGGACGATGCTGGCCTTTTTTCACGGCGAGTATGTGGGCGGGCTGGCGGTAGGGGCGCAGACCCTGTTGTTTGCCGGTGCCATCGCCGCCGGACTGTTGCTGTGGACTGCGCTGTTTACCGCGTTTCGGCGGAGGGGTGCCCATGCGCGAACGGGTGCGTGAGACGATTCGCTGTCACCGGCTTCTCGAACGGGGTGACGGCGTGGTGATCGGCGTGTCGGGCGGTCCCGATTCGATGGCCTTGCTCCACGTGCTGCTCACCTTGCGGGACGAATACGCCCTGTCCCTCTTCGCGGTCCATGTCCATCACCAGCTGCGCGGCGCGGAGGCCGACGCGGACGCGGCCTTTGTCGAGGGCTGGTGCCGCGCCCACGGCGTGCCGTGTCGCGTCGAGCGGGTGGATGTGCGCGCGCACGCCGCCGCTCGCGGCCTGGGGGTGCAGGCCGCGGCGCGCGAGCTGCGCTACGAGGTGTTGCGGAAGGTCGCGGCGCAGGAAGGAGCGGGCAAGATTGCCCTGGGCCATCATGCCGACGACCAGGTGGAAACGGTGCTCATGCGCCTGGTGCGCGGGACGGGGATTGGCGGGCTGGCGGGAATGCCCGTCGCGCGGGCGGAAGGAGCCGCCACCGTCATCCGTCCCTTGCTTTACGTGCGGCGGGAGGAGATCGAGGCCTACTGCGCGGCCCACGGCGTGCCGTACCGCCTCGACGCGTCCAACTGCTCGAGAGCCTACCTGCGCAACCGCGTGCGCCTCGACGTGGTGCCGCTCCTTTCGGCCCTCAATCCGCGCTTTGCCGAGGCCGTCTGCCAGCTGGCCGAGGTGGCGCGGGCCGAGAACGCCTACCTCGAGGAGCGGGCGCGTGAAGCCCTCGAGGCAATCCTGCGCCGGCGCGGCGCCGATGGCGTGATCCTCGATCGGCGGGGCTTTGCCCGGCTGCCCCTTGCTTTACAACGCCGAGTGGTTAAACTAATATTAAGTTATCTGTGTGTGGACGAACCGGATCGGCTTTTCGAGCACGTTGAGGCGGTGCGCCGGTTGGCCGCATCCGACAAGCCGGCTGGGCGCCATCGCGTCACCGGCCAGTGGTGGGCCGAGACGGACTACGACGAGCTCGCCTTTTGGCGCGGGGAGCCTCACGCCGGGGACGAACGCGACTTTTGCTACCCGCTCGCCGTCCCCGGTCACACGGTTGTCCCGGAGCTGGGCCTGACGATTCGCTGCCGCCTGACGAACCGGCCCCTCGAGGACGGGGAACTGTCCGCACCGTGGGCCGTGTTTGATTACGAGCGCCTCCCCGGACCGCTGATCGTGCGGGCGCGGCGTCCGGGCGACCGCATGACGCTATGGGGGCGCGTCGGCCATAAAAAGGTCAAGGACATCCTGATTGACGCGAAGGTACCGCACCGGGTGCGCCGCAGGACGCCGGTGATTTGTGCCGGGGAGACCATCCTGTGGCTGCCGGGCGTGCGACGGTCGGCGGTCGCGCCGGTGACCGCCGCAACGCGACGATTTTTATACATGGAAGTAACGGACGACGCGTAACGGTAAAAGCAGATGGGGTTTGGTAGCAGGAGGAACCGAACGATGGATCAGGACATAAAGGAAGTGCTCATCTCGGAAGAGGCCATTCGCGAGAAGGTGCGGGAACTGGGGCAGATCCTGTCGGCGGAGTACGCCGGCAAAAACCCGCTGGTCATTTGCGTGCTCAAAGGCGCGGCCTTGTTCATGACCGATCTCGTTCGGCAGATGAACATTCCCTTGGAGATGGATTTTATGGCCGTGTCGAGCTATGGAGCGTCAACGCAATCGTCGGGCGTCGTGCGCATCCTGAAAGACCTCGACACGCCGGTCGAGGGGCGCCACGTCTTGGTGGTCGAAGACATCATCGACAGCGGGTTGACGCTGAGCTACCTAATCGACCTCCTCAAACGCCGCAACGCCGCTTCGGTTAAAGTGGTCACCCTCCTCGACAAGCCGCATCGTCGCACGGTCAACTTGAAGCCCGACTATTGCGGGTTTGTCGTTCCGGACGCGTTTGTCGTCGGGTATGGGTTGGACTACGCCGAGAAGTACCGCAATCTCCCCTACATCGGCGTGCTCAAGCCGGAAGTGTACCGGTGAGATCGACGGCGTTCATTGTTCGCCATTCCCGTTCTGTGCTACAATAAGGGAGTGGTTCGGCTTGAGAGGAGGTCAGGGATGAACCGTTTCTTCCGGAACACCGGCTTTTACCTGCTGATTGTGCTCGTCACGGTCGGAATCGTCAATTTTATTGCGAATAAAGACACGAAAACGCTGCAAATTCCGTACCACGAGTTCCGGCAGGCCCTTGTGGCGGGAAACGTGGAACGGGTATTCGTGCAGCCCGACCGCGGGGTCTACCTTATCGAGGGGATGTTCAAGCAGCCGCCGGCCGAACGACCGTCGAAGCAATTCTACACCTACGGCCCCCTCTACACCGATGAAGTGCCGAGACTCGTCGCCCAAAGCGGGATTCCCGTGGAATACCGGGAGCAGAAGGGCGATTCGGTTTGGCTGACCTTTTTGACGTCGATCATTCCGTTTGTGGCCATCTTGATCCTCCTCTTTTTCCTCCTGAACCAGGCCCAGGGCGGCGGCAGCCGGGTGATGAACTTCGGGAAGAGCCGCGCCAAGCTGTACACGGAGGACAAGAAGAAGGTTACCTTTAACGATGTAGCCGGCGCCGACGAGGAAAAAGCGGAACTGGTGGAGATCGTGGAATTCTTGAAAAACCCGCGGAAATTTTCGGCCCTCGGCGCGCGCATTCCGAAAGGCGTGCTGCTGGTTGGCCCGCCGGGTACGGGGAAAACCCTCCTGGCACGCGCGGTGGCCGGCGAAGCAGGTGTGCCCTTTTTTAGCATCAGCGGCTCCGACTTTGTCGAGATGTTTGTCGGGGTCGGCGCCTCGCGGGTGCGCGACCTGTTTGAAACGGCCAAAAAGCATGCCCCATGCATTATTTTTATCGACGAGATCGACGCCGTTGGCCGGATGCGCGGGGCCGGGCTGGGCGGCGGCCACGACGAGCGGGAGCAGACGCTGAACCAGCTGCTCGTCGAGATGGACGGCTTTGGGGTCAACGAGGGGATCATCATCATCGCCGCCACCAACCGTCCGGATATCCTCGACCCGGCCTTGCTCCGACCTGGACGATTCGACCGGCAGATTACCGTCGATCGGCCCGACGTCAAGGGGCGGGAGGAGATCCTGCGCGTGCACGCGCGCAACAAGCCCCTGGCCGATGACGTGGACCTGAAGCTGATCGCCAAACGCACGCCGGGCTTCACCGGTGCCGACCTGGAGAACCTGCTGAACGAAGCGGCGCTTTTGGCGGCACGCCGCGACTTGAAGCAGATCACTATGCGCGAGATCGACGAGGCCATCGACCGTGTCATCGCCGGTCCGGAGAAAAAGACGCGCGTGATGAGCGACTTCGAGCGCAAGTTGGTGGCCTACCATGAAGCGGGGCATACCGTGGTCGGCTATCATCTCGAACACGCCGATGCGGTGCACAAGGTGACAATCATCCCCCGCGGCATGGCCGGCGGGTACACGGTGATGTTGCCGAAGGAAGACCGCTTCTTTATGACCAAGTCGGAACTGATGGACAAAATCACCGGCCTCCTCGGCGGCCGGGTGGCCGAGGAGCTGGTGTTGGGCGAAATCAGCACTGGCGCGCACAATGACTTTGAGCGGGCCACGAACATCGCCCGGCGCATGGTGACGGAATTTGGGATGAGCGAAAAACTCGGGCCGATGCAGTTTGGCCGTCCGCACGGTCAGGTGTTCCTCGGCCGCGATCTCGGGACCGAGCAAAATTACAGCGACGCTATTGCCTACGAAATCGACCGGGAGATCCAACGCATCATCCGCGAGTGCTACGAGCGCGCCCGGGCGCTCTTGGAGCAGCACCGCGACGAGCTGGAGCTGATTGCCCAAACCTTGCTGGAGAAGGAAACCCTTGACGCCGACGAGATCCGCCAACTGATCGAGACGGGACGGCTCGACACGCCGGCAGGCGGTGGAGATGTCAAGGTGCAAATCCAGTCCAAACCGGACGGCGCGGGGGCGCCTCCGGGCGGCGAAGGGCCCGATCAGCCGGAAAAACCGTCATAACGCACAACGACACGGCGGCGTCCCGCGGGGCGCCGCCTTTTCCATGACCAAGGATTTCCTTGCTTCCTTTTCGCCCATTGGCGTACGATCAGCGCAAATTTGCGTCACCCTGTAACTGACGGCAACGAACCGTACACGAGAGGAGTGTGAGTCAGGCCGTGCTCATCACGACGCGTCCCATTGACGACGACATCACCATCGCCCGGCGGGCCAAGCTGAAACCGATTGGTGAGATTGCCGCTGAACTGGGCCTGCGCGAGGAGGAGTGGGAGCCCTACGGGCGGTACAAGGCCAAGTTGTCGCTGTCCATCCTCGAGCGGCTAAAGGATCGGCCCGACGGCAAGCTGATCCTCGTCACCTCCATTAACCCTACGCCGGCCGGCGAAGGCAAGTCGACGGTCACGGTGGGGTTGGGACAAGCCTTGAACCGCCTCGGCAAACGCGCCATCGTCACTCTGCGTGAACCGTCCCTCGGCCCGAACCTGGGCGTCAAAGGCGGAGCGGCCGGCGGCGGGTATAGCCAGGTCGTGCCTATGGAGGATATCAACCTGCATTTCACCGGTGACTTCCATGCCATCACGACGGCGCACAACACCCTGTCGGCCCTGATTGACAACCACCTGCACCAGGGCAATGCGCTTCGCCTGGATCCGCGGCGCATTGTGTGGAAGCGGGTGCTGGACATAAACGACCGTGCCCTGCGCCATGTCGTCGTGGGGCTGGGCGGTCCGGCCAACGGCGTTCCGCGGGAGGACGGCTTTGACATCACCGTGGCCTCGGAAGTGATGGCCGTCCTCTGCCTGGCCACCAGCCGTTCCGACCTGAAAGCGCGGCTGGCGCGGATGGTGGTGGGGTACACCTATGACCGCCAGCCGGTAACCGCAGGCGATCTCGGGGCGCAGGGCGCCATGGCCGTTCTGCTGAAGGATGCTCTGTTGCCCAACCTGGTGCAAACGCTGGAAAACACTCCGGCCATCATCCACGGCGGCCCCTTCGCCAACATCGCCCACGGGTGCAATAGCCTGTTGGCCACCAAGATGGCCCTCAAGCTGGGCGACTATGTTGTCACCGAGGCCGGCTTCGGCGTGGACTTGGGGGCGGAGAAATTCCTCCACATCAAGTGCCGCACCGGCGGCCTCCAGCCGGCCGCGGCGGTGGTGGTGGCCACCGTCCGCGCTCTCAAGATGCACGGCGGCGTGCCGAAGGACCGGCTGCACGAGGAGAACCTCGACGCCCTGCGTAAGGGACTGGCCAACCTGGAAAAGCATCTGGAGACGCTGGAAAAGGTGAACCTGCCGGCGGTGGTGGCGGTTAACCGCTTCTACACCGACACCGAACGGGAGTGGAGCTTGTTGGGCGACTGGGCGCGGGATCGGGGCATCTCCTTGGCCTTCGCCGACGTGTGGGCGCGCGGCGGTGAGGGCGGCCTCGAGCTGGCCGAGCGGGTGCTGGCGCTCGTTGAGGAGGCGGATCGCCGCGGCCCGGTGCGTTTCCTTTACGACGTAACCCAGTCGTTGCCGGCGAAAATTGAGACCATCGCTCGGGAGGTGTACGGCGCCGACGGCGTGCGCTACACCGCCCAGGCGGAGAAGCAGATGGCCCAAATCGAGGCCAACGGCTGGGACCGGCTCCCGGTGTGCATGGCCAAGACGCCCTATTCTTTGTCCGACGATCCCACGCGCCTGGGCCGACCAACGGGCTTTACCATTACCGTGCGCGAACTGCGGCCAGCCGTGGGGGCGGGGTTCGTCGTCGTCCTGACCGGAGACGTGCTCACCATGCCGGGACTGCCGAAGGAACCGGCCGCACTGAAGATGGACATCGACGATGAGGGGAACGTGTACGGACTCTTCTAAGGCATCGTCGGCTTACGCGGCCAGCAGGCGAAACGGGGAGGGGAATCAACGGTGCTCTTGGTGATGGACGTGGGCAACACGAACATCGTCATCGGGGTCTACGAGGGACGCGAGCTGCGCCACCATTGGCGGGTGCACACCGACCGCGACAAGACGGAAGACGAATATGGCCTGTTGATCCGTGCGCTGTTCGACCACGCCGGCCTTACCTTTTCCGACATTGAGGCGGTCGTGATCGGATCGGTGGTTCCGCCCCTCATGTATGCGCTGGAGCGGATGGCGCGAAAGTACCTGGGCCGCGAAGCGATGGTGGTGGGCCCGGGCATCAAGACGGGGGTCAACATCAAGACGGAAAATCCCAAGGAGGTCGGCGCCGACCGCATCATCAACGCCGTCGCCGCCCTTCACCTGTACAAACCGCCGCTGGTGATCGTCGATTTCGGCACGGCCACCACCTTCGACGTGATCGACGAGCGGGGCGATCTGATCGGTACGGCGATCGCCCCGGGGCTGGTCATTGCCGCCGAGGCCCTCTTCCAGAAGGCGGCCAAGCTGCCGCGCATCGAGATCGTCCGCCCGTCCCATGTCGTGGGCCGCAACACCGTGACGGCGATGCAGTCGGGCGTGTATTTTGGCTATGTGGCGCTGGTCGACGGCCTGGTGTCGCGCATTCGGCGCGAGCTGAAGGCGCCGGCCACCGTGGTGGCCACCGGCGGTCTGGCGGAGCTGGTGGCCGCCGAATCGGAGACCATTGACATTGTCAATCCGTTTTTGACGTTGCAGGGGCTGCAGCTCTTGTACGAGCGGAACCGATAAGGAAGCGGAGGTGGCAACGGCACAAGGATTTGGCAGGGTTTTGTCGAAATAGAAGAACGAGTGCGTGAACGTTTTGGGCCGTGAGGTGAGGGTTGTGGCCGACAGCCGGCGTTTCCGCCCAAGCCACCGGGCGCGCCTGGAGCGCGTCGAACGGCTGCTCAACGTGCGTTTGCCGCGCGCCATGGAGGAGGACGAAGCGACGCTGCGCTTTTTGGAGGGGGTGGCGCGCGCGCCGACCCACACCCGCCAGGAGGAACGCGAACAGATCCGGCGGGTCCAGGAGTGCGGCGATGCGGCGGCGCTGGAGGCGTTGGTGCGGGCCAATTTGCGGCATGTGGTGGCGGTGGCGGTACGGTATTGCGGCCACGGCCTTTCGCTCATGGACCTCGTCCAGGAGGGGGCCATTGGCCTCCTCGCGGCCATTGCGCGCTTTGATTGCCGGCGCCGGGTGCGGCTGGCCCACTACGCCCGTTGGTGGATTGTCCAGGCGATCGCCCGGGCCGTGAACGACAAGGGCGACCTCATCCGCCTCCCCGTCCACATGCACGAACGCCTGCGCCGGTACTGCACCTGTGTCACACGGCTGGTCCAGGAATTGGGGCGGTTCCCATGCCCGGCGGAAGTGGCCGCCGTGCTGAAGACGAGCGAGGCGCAGGTGAACCAGCTGCGCGCCCTATTGGCGCGGGAGCGGCTCGATGTTGACGGACCGGTTGACGGCCTGTCCGAGGGGAGGGACGGTCCGGATGAGCCGCTGACGCTGGCCGAGGTGTTGCGCAGCGAGGAAGACGGTCCCGAAGAGCGGGTGATGCGTGATGACCTGCGCGCACAGGTGGAACAACTGCTGGCGGGCCTCCACCCTCGGGCGCGGACCATTCTTGTCCTGCGGTTCGGGCTGGTCTTCCATGAACCGTACACGCTGGAGGAAGTGGGCAAGCGGCTAGGTTTGACGCGCGAGCGCGTGCGCCAGATCGAGACGGCTGCCCTGGACCGGCTGCGCCAGGCAAAATTGAGCAAAACCCTCCAGGAGTACCTGCGAAAACCGTGATCAACGGTTTATTTTGTTTGCAACCAACTATGCTACACTATCGTTGTATAGAAGAGAGGAGTATAGAAGAGGAGAAGCGGTGCGCGCCGCTTTTCCGACGGGTAGGGAACAGGGAGGACCGTTCATGGGTGACTACGCGATTCGGGGCTTGGCCTGTGGAGGCCAGGTCCGGCTGTTTGCCGCACGCACGACCGAACTCGTCGACGAACATCGCCGCCGCCATGGGACGCTGCCGACGGCGACGGCCGCCCTGGGGCGCGCCGTTACCGTGGCGGCGTTGATGGGCCTGACGCTGAAAGGGGAACAGGACCGCGTGACAATTCAGGTGCGCGGGGACGGTCCGTTGGGGGCGATCGTGGTGGACGCCGACGCCAAGGGCCATGTGCGCGGGTACGTCCACAATCCCCAGGTACACCTGCCGCTGCGGGCCGACGGAAAGCTGGATGTGGCAGGCGCCGTGGGGAAAGGCGGATACGTGTACGTGATCAAGGACCTGGGCCTGCGCGAACCGTATCGTGGAAGCGTTCCCCTCCTGTCCGGGGAACTGGGCGAGGATTTCGCCTATTACTTTGCCGTTTCCGAACAGATTCCATCCTCCGTGGGCCTGGGGGTGCTCGTGGAACCGGACGGGCGCGTTCGCGCGGCCGGCGGGTTCCTGCTGCAGGTGATGCCGGGGGCGGAGGAGACGGTGATCGAACGGTTGGAACGGCGCGTGGCCGGACTGAGCAGCGTGTCGGCGTTGATCGACCGCGGTTTGACGCCGGAGGAGCTGGCGGCGGAAGTAGTCGGCGAGCCGGTGGAGGTGGCCGAGGCCGTCTCCCTTTCCTTTGCCTGTCACTGTTCGCGCGATCGCGTCAAAGCCGTCTTGGCCGGCTTGGGGAAGGACGAGTTGGAGCGCCTCGTACAGGAGCAGGGCGGTGCGGAAGTGACCTGCCAGTTCTGCAACGAGGTGTACCGCCTCTCCGCGGATGAGGTGAGGGCGCTTGCCGCCGCGGGTGACCCGTCGGTGC
>PKQU01000191.1 GCA_017577925.1 Bacillota bacterium | reverse complement strand
GCGGGGCACCGTCCTAGCGCCCCGTGTTTTCTTCCTCCTGGAAATAGAGCCACTCGTCGAAGGCTTCCGCCGCCCGCTCCCATTCGTCCTCGTCCTCGATGGGCTCCACGGCCACCGGGCCGTTTTCACCGAAGCGGACGCGGAAGAGGTACCAGTCTTCCCCGTCCACGTCGCGCCGCCCTTTGAGCACGGCGTAGACGGTGCCGTCCAGGTCAAACTCGGTCAGCACGCGGTAGCGCTCCTCCGCCCCGTCGCCAACCAGTGCCACCTCGTCGCCCATCGCCTCGCGCAGGTAAAAGACTTCCCGGGCCATGCGCGGTTCCGTCATCGCCCCGCCTCCTCGTCTTCCCCGGCGTCGTCCTCGTCGTCAAACATGCCCTCATCGGCCAGGGTGTGGTAGGCGTCCTCGATCACCTGCCAGGCGGCGTTGAACTCGTCCTCATCCTCAACAGGCGCCAGGCTGCCGTCCTCCTCCAAGCGGAACAGGTAGACGTCTTGCTCCTCGTCATGGACCTGCTCTTCCGGCACCAGGGCGAAATATCGGGTCCCGTTGTTCTCGAATTCGTACATCACCCGAAAGTCCCGTTCTTCCTCCCCATCCACCAACGTGACCGGATCGCCCACTTCAATCGGCTCCTGCATCGTCATGGCATTCCCTCCTTTTGGCGTCCAAATACCCTTGCAGCATGACCGCTGCGGCCACCTTGTCGACCACCTGCCTGCGCCGACGCCGACTCAGGTCGGCCGCGAGCAGCGTCCGTTCGGCCAACACCGTCGTCAGCCGCTCATCCCACAGGTGAACCGGCAAGGCCAGCCGCTTTTCGAGAAAACGCGCGAAGGCACGACAGCGTTCCCCCATCGGCCCCAGGGTGCCGTCCATGTTTACGGGCAGGCCGACAACGATGGCGGCCACACCATACTGTTCGATGAGACGCTGAAGAGCGGCCGCATCGGCTTCCTTCGACGTACGGCGGATGACGGCGACGCCCTGGGCGGTCAGGCCCAGCTCGTCGCTCACCGCCACGCCGATGGTCCGCTCCCCCACGTCCAGTCCCATGATGCGCATGGCAACCGTTCCCACTCCTAGTCTGGTCCACTGGCCCGTCCGCCATTCACGCCGCTCCCGTTGGCGAGGGCACCCATAGCGGAACACGGGGCCCCGCCCTCCGGAACCGGCGCACCGGATGCCCGGAGCGGCAGCCGGGCGCATTCGGCTTTTCGCCGGCAGCGCTACTCCCGTCCGTTGACCTGCAGGTAGTGCTTGACCAGCTCTTCGATCAGCTCATCGCGCTCCACTTTGCGAATCAGCGTGCGGGCATTGTTGTGGCGGGCAATGTAGGCCGGGTCGCCCGACAAGAGGTACCCCACCAGCTGGTTGATCGGGTTGTACCCCTTTTCCTTGAGGGCATCGTACACGGTAAGGATCACATCGCGCGGGGAGAGGTCTCCACCGTCCTCCTTCACGCGGAAACGCATCGTCCTGTCCATCGAACTCATGGTCCGGTGCCACCTCGCTCAGCGGTCTACAGGTACAAATTCGCCGCGAAGGGCCTGTTTCCTCTTCGCGGCGAGACGGGATTTTCCCCTTGTCGGAGCGACGCCCGAATCGCGCGGCTCCCGCATGCATCGCGCGTCGCGCTCGCCTACTTTTGGCTCAGCCCACCTGCACCGTGCGCACGAATTCCTTCACGTAGGCCAGAGCCTCGTCCAGCCGCTGCGGCTGCCGGCCCCCGGCCTGGGCCATGTCCGGACGGCCGCCGCCGCCCCCGCCGCAGCGCGCGGCCACTTCCTTGACCAACTTCCCGGCGTGGAAGCCGCGCTGGACCAGGTCGGCGGTGACGCCGGCGACGAGGTTCACCTTGCCTTCACCAGCCGTGCCGAGGACGACGATACCCGAGCCCAGCTTCTTCTTCAGCTCGTCGCACAGGGTGCGCAGGCCGTCCATGTCGACGCCGCTCACCTTGGCGGCGATCACCTTCACCCCTTCCACCGTCTCGGCCCGTTCGGCAAGGGTCTGGGCCTCCAGCCGGCTGAGGCGCGCCTGCAGCGACTCGTTTTGCCGTTCCAGCTCGCGCAGCTCCTCCTGCAGGTGCTGGATGCGTGCCGGCACGTCGCCAACGTGTCCCGCCTTTAGCATATCCGCCGCCGTGCGCAGCAAGTCGAGCTGCTCGTTCAGGTACGCGTAGGCGTGGCGGCCGGTCACCGCCTCGATGCGCCGCGTGCCGGCGCCAATGCCGCTTTCGCTGACGATCTTGAAAAGGCCGATCTCCGCCGTGTTGCGCACGTGGCAGCCGCCGCACAGCTCGAGGCTGTAGTCGCCCACCTGCACGACACGCACCACGTCGCCGTACTTCTCGCCGAAGAGGGCCATCGCCCCCATGGCCTTGGCCTTCTCCAGCTCGGTGTGGAAGATGGTGACGTCAATCTGCTTCCAGATCTGCTCGTTCACCCGCCGCTCGATGCGCTGAAGTTCCTCGTCGGTGAGGGCGCTGAAGTGGGTGAAGTCGAAGCGTAGCCGATCCGGTGCCACGAGAGAGCCGGCCTGGTTGGCGTGCTCGCCGAGGACCTCCTTGAGGGCCTTGTGCAAGAGGTGCGTGGCGGTGTGGTTCTTGACGATGTCGGCGCGCGCCGCCCTGTCCACCGCCGCCGTCACCGCGTCGCCGACACACACGCGGCCGCGGACAACACGCACGGTGTGGACGTGCTGGCCGTTGGGGCCCTTCTGCACGTCCTCCACCTCGAGCTCCCCGTTGGGCCCAACGATGCGCCCCTTGTCGGCCACCTGGCCGCCGCTTTCGGCGTAGAAGGGCGTCTCGGCGAGGATCACCTGGGCCGTGTCACCCTCGGCCACTTCGTTGACGAGGGCGTCGTCCTTCACCAGGGCCGCGACGCGGGTCTCCACTTCCAGGCGGTCGTAGCCGACGAAGGCGCTCTCCACGGTGAGGTCGCCCAGCACGCCGCCCTGCACGCGCATGCCGCTGAGTTCACCGCGCGCCGCCCGGGCCCGCTCGCGCTGCTTGGCCATCTCCGTCTCAAAGCCGTCCCGGTCCACCTTCAGGCCCTGCTCGGCGGCAAAGTCCTCGGTCAGGTCGAGGGGGAAGCCGTAGGTGTCGTACAGGCGGAAGGCCTCCTCGCCGGTAATCGTGTCGCGCCCCTCGCGCTTGGCCGCGTCGACAAGCTCCTGCAGCAGGGAAAGGCCCTCCTCCAGCGTCTCGTGGAA
>PKQU01000190.1 GCA_017577925.1 Bacillota bacterium | reverse complement strand
GCGGATCCGTGTCGGAGGGATTGGGGTTGAGCGGACCGGCCCACGCGTGCGGCGGGATGTGCAGGGCGACGAGCCCGTCCCGTTTTGGCAGGTCGCGCCGAACCGCCTGGATGCTCCGCTCCCATTGATCGGCGGCGGCGAGGTACTCCCATGGGACTCCCGTCACGGCTTCCATGCGCATAAACAGCGCCTGGCGTTCGCGCAGGACCTCCGCCTCCGCGCGGGCCGCTGCCGCGGGTGCGGCCGCAAAGAAACCGATGAGGGCGGTAAGGGTAAGGATGAGCGCAATGACACGCATGGTAAATCCCCCGCATTGGGCGTTTCTCGTTGATAGTTTGCGTCCGGCGGGGGAGCCTATGACCGCAGCTTGCTGGAAAGGGCCGAATCCGCCTGCGGATCATCCGGCTCCACGTGGATGTGGACGTGCACGACCGGATGAATAGCCTGCAGGCGCCGTTCCACCTCCTCGGTGATGCGATGGCTGTCGACGACGTTGAGGTCAGGACGCACGCAGATGGTGAGGTCGACCAGGAGCCGGTTGCTGCCGTGGGTGCGCGCCTTGATCGACTTGACGCGCTCGACGCCGGGCGTTTGGCCCGCTTCGCGGGACAGGCGGTCGAGCAGCGCTGCATCGACACCGTCGGACAGGGCGTGGATCGCGTTGCGGCCGATGTGGGCTGCGGTCTTGAGGATCACCGCGCCAATGGCGGCGGCCACGAGGGGGTCGAGCCAGGTCAGCCCCAGTTTTGCGCAGGCCACACCGATAGCCGTTCCGAGACTGACAAGGGCGTCGGATCGGTTGTCCAGCGCCGCGGCGCGCACCGCTTCGTTGGCGGTCTGGACGGCAAGGCGGCGGTTGAGGCGGTAGAGGAGGAAGGCTATGGCGGCCGAGGCCAGCGCTACCCATGCGGCGATCCCGTCGGGTGTGTGCACGCGGCCGGTGAGGAGCGAGGCCGCCGCCTGGGACAACACCTCAAGGCCCACTCCGAACATCAGGAAGGCAACAACCAACGTGGCAATCGTTTCTGCGCGCCAATGGCCGTATGGATGGTCGGCATCAGGGGGCTTGCGGGCGAAGATGACCCCCGCCAACACGGCGCCCAACGCCAGCAGATCGGTCGCGTTGTTCCAGCCGTCCGCCTGCAACGCGCGGGAGTGGGCGGCAAACCCAATCACCAGCTTGCCGATCGCCATCGCCGCGTAGACAGCCAGGCTGCGCCACAAGACGGTTTCGGCGCGGGTCGGGCCCATGCCGCGGCGGCCCAGATAAAAAAATTAAGATGAGGGCAAAGATGTTTCGCGAGGGCAAGCGTTGGGGGGGAATCCTGCGGGTCGGTGGTGTTTTGGAAGGCGGAAGTTTATAATAGAAAATGAACATTACGCGCACAGATTGGAGTGGAGCCCGTGGCCATGGAACGCAAACCGGAATGGCTCAAAATTAAGCTCATCACCGGGGAGAACTACCACGAGCTGAAGAAAATGATGCGGAGCAAGACGCTCCATACCGTTTGCGAAGAGGCACGGTGTCCCAACATTTATGAATGCTGGTCCCACCGTACGGCGACGTTCATGATCCTAGGTGATATCTGCACCCGAGCGTGCCGGTTCTGTGCCGTGAAAACGGGCATGCCTACGGAGCTCGACCTGGCTGAGCCCGAGCGCGTGGCGGAAGCGGTTGAGCAGATGGGGTTGCGCCATGCCGTCGTCACGTCCGTGGCCCGCGACGACCTCAAGGATGGCGGGGCATCCATCTTTGCCGAAACGATTCGCGCCATCCGCCGTCGCAACCCGTTCACAACCGTGGAGGTGCTCATTCCTGATTTCCAGGGCAATTGGGATGCGCTGAAGGTTGTCATGGACGCGCGTCCCGACATCCTGAACCACAACATCGAGACGGTCCGCCGCCTGACGCCGCGGGTGCGCGCCAAGGCCACCTATGAGCGTTCCCTGGAGCTCCTGCGGCGGGCCAAAGAGCTGCAGCCAGACATTCCCACCAAGTCGGGGATCATGCTCGGCGTCGGCGAGACGTGGGAGGAAATCTTGGAAACGATGGACGACCTGCGCGCGGCCGGCGTCGACATCCTGACCATCGGGCAGTACCTCCAGCCGACCAAGCAGCACCTGAAGATCGAGCGGTATTATCACCCCGACGAGTTTGCCCGGCTCAAAGAGGAAGGCCTCAAGCGCGGGTTTAAGCATGTCGAGTCGGGACCGCTGGTGCGGAGCTCTTATCACGCCCACGAGCAGGTGGAGTCCGCTAAAGCAGCCGAAATGCGCGCGTGAAAAAAGCCATCGCGGGGGCGATGGCTTTCGCTGTCGACGTCCAGTGCGTCGACAGCGTTTTTTTGTGCCGGGTCACTGCGGCAAGACGTCACCGGGTTACGGGCGGTCGACGTTGCGTCCCGGCATCAGATTGGCCGGGGTCCGACCCGCAGAAGTGGACCGGTCGGCATCGCGCTGCACGGCCGCCTCGTCGGTGGTTACCGAAACGCGGTAATAGCGTGGCGTGATGCTCTGCACGCCTTTCTTTACCTGATTGAGCGTTTCGGACGGGCGCGGGGTGTTCAGCGTGACGCCGACCATGACGTGCCGGTCCGTCACCGCCACCGTGGCGTGACGAACGCCCGGAACCGAGAGGGCCACCTTGGCCGCTGCCTGGGCCAGCACATTGCGGTCCACGTAGACGCGCGTGCCGTCGCCGGTGCCAAAGGGGCGAAGGGCATTGGCCGAAAGCGAGGCGTAGCCGATGCTGGTGTCCGGGCTGGCCGAGGAACGGACAGGGTTTCCGGTTGCGCTGTTTTTGTACAGGGATGCGTAGAGGCCGGTACGATCGCCTTCGGGTCCAATGTTCCGCGTGCCGGTCATGCCTTGCTGCTGGTTGGTGGGGGCGCAGCCCACCGTGAACAGCAAGAGGGCCAGCGCCGAGGTGGCGAGGGATCGGGTGAAGGGCATGGTGTCACCTCCTTATGCTTAGCGTGTCCCGTCCGGTGCCCGAGTGCGGGCGGGAATCCCTTGATCCGATGGGGAAAACCGGCATGATGCCGGCAAGCACCTATGTTACAATGAAATCGCAAACGCCGCTCGGGAAGGAGGAGAAGCGGTGATCGTTGTGAATGGCAACCAGTACGAACTGGTCAAGGAGTTCCGCAACGGGTGGAATCCAGAGGCCTTCCAGAGCCGATACAGCGAGATCCTCGACAAGTATGACTACATCGTCGGCGATTGGGGCTTTGGGCAGCTGC
>PKQU01000031.1 GCA_017577925.1 Bacillota bacterium | reverse complement strand
ATTTAGACCGGCGAACGCCCCGTGAGCTGCGCGATGGCGCGCACGATGTCGCGGGCGCCTTGTTCGAGGGTGAAGTGGGTCAGCACGTGCGTCCGCAGCCGTTCGCCGCGCCCTTTCGCTTCGGCGTAGTTTTCGTACACGTGGCGCATCAGCTGCCCGAGGGCGTCCACCGACGGTTCGGCCCACAGCTGGTTCGGCTGGTAGCCGTGGTAATACGGCTGCGGCCGTACAGGTACCAGGCGGTACGGGATGAAATAGGCGAAGTCGGAGGGAAGAAAGTCGGTCTGGCCTCCCCACCCGGTGGTGATGACGGGAAGGCCCATCGCCGCCGCTTCCAGGAGCGGATACCCCACCGCTTCGCCGCGCGACGGCAGGACAAAGGCGTGGCACTCTTGGAAGAGGCGGATGCGGTCGGCATGGGAGATCGGCCAGCCGACAACATACACCGGCGGGGTCGGCTTGTCGCCGACGCACCGCCGTTTCCGTTGCGCGATCTCCCGCTCAAGGCCCGGCGTGCCAAAGGTTTTGATGACCAGACACACCGGCTCGTGGGCATGAAACGTTTTCCAAAACGCCTCCAGAAGGACGTCGTACCCCTTTCGCTCCCCCCAAGCGCAAAGGGTGAAAAACCGGAAGGGCGGCAGCGTCGAGGGCAGCAGGGTGCCGCTGACCGGCTCCGGTGGGGATATGGCCGGACGAATATGAAACAACGGAACATCCACCCCGCTGGAACGGAACACGTCAACGTTGTGCTGACTGCTCACCCACACCGCCTTGCGGTTCCGGCACCAGTCCGGCCACGGATCGGGGAGACGCGACGTCTCCCAGTAGGTGAACCCGACGGCGTAGGAACCCCGACGCGCCCAATAGTCGGGAACCGTGTGATCGACGACAAACTTGTTCACCCGGGCGCGCGGTTTGCGGTACAGCGCGAGCAGAGTGTGGTACTCATCGGGCGACAGCAACTCGCTGCCAGGGACGGGCGGCTTCTCAATCTTCACGTCCACCCCCAGGCGGTGCAGCCCGATCACGTAACCGCGCGCCGCTTGGCTGTACCCGCCACCGAAGACGGAAAAGATGTTGGCTTCGTTCCAAATCACCTGCATGCGCGCGCAAGCCCCCTGTCGCGAGCGATGCGCTGGAAGGCGGCCACCAACCGGTCGATCACCGCCGGCCAGGTATAAAAGCGTGCCGTTTTCCGTCCACCTTCGGCCAGGGTGCGCGCCAGCTCCGGATCGGTCAGCACGCGCCGGATGGCCGCCGCCAGCTGGTCGGGACGGCCCCGCTCCACCAGCAGGCAGTTCCAACCGTCGCGGCAAAAGGTTTCGTTCCCCGTGGCGCGGGTGGCCACGACCGGCACTCCGCACGCCATGGCCTCCAAAATGGGCAGGCCGAACCCCTCGTGGTGCGAACTCTGCACGAACACGCCGCAGTTGGAATACAGCCGGGCCAGGGTCGTATCGGGGGGGCGCAGGAGGTGGCGGTGGCGGATCCACGCCACCTGGAACGGTTCGAGGCCATAGGTAACAAAGGATACGTCGGCCAGCGACTCCCGCACCCGTCGAACCGCTTCGAGGGTCACGTCAAAGCCTTTGATGCGCTGGCGCGGGCGGGCGCAGGCCAGGATGCTCCGCGGGTCAACCGAGTCGTCGCGTTGGGGAAAGAACACGTCGTGGTCCACGGCGATCGAGACGTCGATCGCTTCCCTGCCGTAGTGCGCGCGCAGGTGCGTGGCAATCCACGGGGCGATCGTCAAGCAGGCCATCGGCAGGCGGTACGTCTCGGCGACGCGCTTGCGCATCGCCGCGTCGTCCGGGTAGTACGACGTCTCGATGTCTTGCACAAGGTAGACGGGAATGCCCCGCCCACCCTGCGCCTCGTCGCAGCTTTCCCATACCGCCTGCGCCGTGTTCCACCACGTGGCCACTTTGATGGCCTCCACCGTTTTCAGCGCGCCGACAAGCGCGCGGTAGTCGCGAAAGCGCAAAAAGGGCACGCGCAGCGGAAACCAGCGCGGGCGCGCCCCCAACGACGCGACGCGGACGTCGACGCCTCGCTGGTACAGGCGGTTGGCCTGTTCCAACACGTTCTTGACGCCGCCAGACAGCCCCGTCGCTTCGAGAACATAAATGACCGGCAGCGGCAACGGCCCGCCCATCATGGCTCCCCTCCCAGCCCCGTTTCCTGCAAGAACGACTTGATCCGCTGTACGTGATCGCGCGAACAAACCAGCACCGCCTCGTCCGTTTCCACCAGGACCAAATTCTCCACGCCAATGGCGGCCAACGGTTTCCGGCAGACGACGATGCAGTCCTTCACGTCCAGGCCGTGAAACGGGCCCCGCACCACGTTGCCGGCCTTGTCGACAGGGACGATGCGGGAAAGGGCATTCCAGTTGCCCACGTCATCCCACGGAAAGGACACCGGCAGGACAAACAGGTTCTCCGCTTTCTCCGCCACGCCGAAATCGATCGATACGGCCGGCAGCTGCGCGTAGCCCTCGCGAAACGCCTCGTCGCCATCGTCCGCACCACCGCCGGACTGTGCGGCCAAGGCGGCCAGCCGCTGCGCCACATCAGGCAGGTGGATCACGAGGTTGGCCCAGGCCACCGATCGTTTCCACACGTAGATGCCGCAATTCCAGTAGCAGTGCTCCATGCGCATCATGCGGCGGGCCCGCTCCAGCGGAGGCTTTTCGATAAACCGGCGCACCCGGTACGCCATCCCCTCGCGCTCCTCCGGCTGGGCAAACAGGTATCCGTAACCGGTTTCCGGGCGGATGGGACGGACGCCCAGCGTCACGATGCGGTCTCCTCCCGCCGCCACCCGGACCGCTTCCTGCAGCGCCGCGGAAAAGGCCGCGTCATCCCCGACGAAGTGGTCGGAGGGCAGCGTGACGAGCACGGGATCACCACCGAGGCGCCGCTCAAGCTGCAGCACGGCCCACCCGATGCACGCCGCTGTGTCGCGGCCCACCGGTTCGACCAGGATGGCCCATTCCGGCAGTTCCGGCAACTGCTTCTGCACATGCGCGACAAAGCGGGTTTCGGTAACCACGAAGACGGGTGCCGACGGGAAAGCCCGGGTGACCCGATCGTAGGTGGCCTGCAACAGGCTACGCTCGCCAAAGATGGTCAGAAAGGGCTTGGGGTATGTTGGACGGCTCAGCGGCCAAAACCGGCTGCCGCGTCCGCCGGCCAAGATCAGCACGGCTACGTTTTCCATTTCCATCTCCTCCCTACCTCGTCCGTTGTGAAACGGCATCCGGCCACAAACGCATAAGCAGATCCCTCCCCATTGCCAGGTACCGGTCCACGCGGTCGTCGGCGGCCGCCTCCGCGTAGAGGCGCACCAGCGGCTCGGTGCCAGACGGCCGCAGCAGCAGCCACTCTTCCCCGAACCACAGCTTGATGCCGTCGAGGGTTTCACCCCGCTGCGCCCCGTATCGGGCCGACGCCATCCGGATGGCCTCCTTCGCCTCTGCCGCACCGAGGGTGACCGGGCGCGCCAGCGGAACGTCTTCGCGCCGGTAGCGGTGCGGCCCGTAGGTTTGCTGCAGGCGATCCACCTGCTCGGAAAGCGGCACACCGGAGCGGGCCAGCATCTCCAGCACGAGCAACGCGGTAAACAAGCCGTCGCGGTCCGGAACATGCCCGCGAAAGCCGAACCCCCCGCTCTCTTCCCCGCCCATCAGCACGTCCGTCCACTCCATGCGCGCGGCGATGTGCTTGAACCCCACCGGCGTCACCACAAGGGGCAAGCCGTGCGCCGCACAGATGCGGTCGATCATCGCCGTGACGGAAACCGTTTTGACCACCGTACCCCGCAGCCCCTTGTCCTGCACCAGGTAGGTGAGCAGGGCGGCAAACACCTCGTGCGACGTGAGGTAGCGCCCGCGCTCGTCGATCACGCCAAGGCGATCCCCATCCCCGTCAAAGGCCAACCCGATGTCGGCCGCACGGCGCCGCAACGCGTCCCGCAACGGTTCCAGGTTCCGCGCGATCGGCTCCGGCGGCACGCGATCGAAACCCGGGTTATACCGGTTGCGGATCTCCTCGACGGCCACACCTATCGGGGCCAGCAACCGGGCCAGCATCCCCTGGGCTGAACCGTACATGGCGTCCACGGCCACCTTGCCGCCCCAGCGGGCAATGGCCGCCAGATCAATGCGCTCCGCCACGTGGATCTGATAGGCCTCCAGCGGGTCTAGCGACAGCACGCGGGCGGGCGGGAGCGGCGCAGGCAGGACCGCATCGCCGGCAGAGCCGTTGATGGCCTCCTCGATGGCCTGAACCGTTGCCGGATCCAGTGACGCCCCGCGGGACGACTTCAGCTTGATCCCGTTCCACACCGGCGGGTTGTGACTGGCCGTCACCATCACCCCCAGATCGGCGCCGATTTGCCGCACCGCAAACGAAAGCAGCGGCGTCGGCATCATCGACCGCCCAAGGAACACGCGGAGGCCACTGGCGGAAAGCGTCCGGCTTATCTCGCCGGCCGCTTCCGCGGACAGAAAGCGCCCGTCGTACCCGACGGCCACCGTTCCCGCTGCCCGGCCCAGGGCCCGCTTCAGGTAACCGGCAATGCCCGCGGCCACCCGGCGGACGTTGTGCAGCGTAAACCCATCTCCAATGCGGGCGCGCCAACCGTCCGTTCCAAAGCGGATCATCGGGGTTCCCTCCTTGCTGCCAGGTTGAGGAGCCGCGCCAGGTACGCTGCGCGGTCGGCTTCCAGTCGCCGCCGCGCCTCGGGACCCGCGCACGCCGCCCATGCGGCATCAACCATCGCGCGGCGCAGTGCGTCATCAGCCAACAACCGCTCGATACCTGCGGCCCATTCTTCCGCCGTCGCCGCCACCCAACCGGTCACCCCGTGGCGAACCGTCTCGGCGTAGGGCGGAAGGGTCGCGTACACGCCAGGAATGCCGGCAAAGGTGTATTCCAGGTACTTGACGGGCGATTTGCACGCGTTAAACGGGTGGGAAACCAGCGGGGCCACGCCCACGTCGACCCCGAGGGCGACGAGCCGCTGCAGATACCGGTAATAATGGCCCGTCGGGCGAAGCGACACGCCAGGAAGCCGGCGCAGGGCCGGGGTGGCACACCCGTAAAAGCAAAAGGAAAGGCGGCCGGTGTACCGCGCGGCCAGGTCGGCCAGCACCGCCTCCACCTGACGCAAGTCGGCCTCGTGGGTGGGCGACCCGGCATACCCCACGCACAGGGCGCGGCCGCCGGCCGGGCGCGGGCGGCGGACAACCCCGTGATTGGCGAGCACGTCCGGATCCAAGTGGTTGGGAAAGACAAAGACGTTGCCGTTCTCCTGACCGAAGCGCGCCCGCAGGGCTTCCGTGGCCACCACCACCATGTCGGCCTCGGACACGAGCCGGACCACGGCGTCCCGTTTTCCCTCCCAGTACGCCCTCCGCGGATTGGTCGCCGGCAGGTTGGTCAAATCATCATCCAGCTCATATACGAGGGGAATTCGCGCGCGCCGCAGCGCCTTCACCAGGTGCGCCACGTCCCATCCCGGAACGGGGACCATGCGCTGGACGAGCACCACGTCTGCCTGCGCAAGGACGGCGTCGAGGGACAGGCCTCCGTCACCCGGGAACAGCAGGCGGACCCGGCCCGACCGAACCGCAGAAAAAAAGGGAACGGCCACGCGGTAGTGATAGCCGGCCGAAACCCGTGACTCCGGCGTGAGAACGGCAATCCGCAGCGGCTGCACGGCATTCCCTCCCGTTCGTGAGATCGCGACCCGGGAAGGCACACACCGGACGCGCGATCGCTACATAGTCTATGGAACAGCCCCCCGGGGCGTATGGGGCTTTGCCGATCCACACGTTCCCAATTTCTATCCCCGCGTTCGCGAGGGAGCCGTCCGGAGGTGGTGGGTCTGCCCCTATTCGTTCTCCCCCTCGGCGACGAACGGACCGCCAGCTCGCGCGCCCGCGTCTACGCCTTGCTCCCCCATCTTGCGCGCGCCGGCGTAGACTTCCGGGTGCTCAACCCCCACGATCCCCAAGCCCTTGCCCAGGTGCTCGCCCGGAGCGCCGAACAGCCAACCCTCGTCCTCCAAAAACGCTTGCTGGACGACCGCTGGCTGCGCCGGTTGCGGAATGCGGGTATCCGCCTCGTTTTCGATCTCGACGACGCCTACTTTGCCTATGCCCCCAACGAATCGCCGGCGCATCCGGTCCATCGCCGACGCGTGGCGGCACGTCGCCGACGGCTGGTCAAGATGGTGCAGGCCAGCGCGGTCACCGTCTGCGGCAACACCTTCCTGGCCGCCTACGCCCGCGCACACGGGGCCCGCAATGTCGTCGTCATCCCCACCTGCCTCGACTTGGCGGCGTACCCGCCGAAGGAGGAAGAAGCGCCGGCCGTACCGGTCATCGGCTGGATCGGCTCGTCCACCAATCTGCCGTACTTGACCGTCGTCCGTCCGGCGCTTGCAGGGCTGCACCGCCGCGGCATCCCGTTCGTGTTTTCCGTCGTCTGCGATCGCGCGCCGGACTGGCCGGACCTCCCCGTTCGGTTTCGGCCTTGGACGGCCGACGGTTGGTCGACGGCCCTCCGCACCTTCGACATCGGGGTGATGCCGCTCTTTTCCGACGATTGGGCGCGCGGAAAATGCGGGTTCAAACTGCTGGAATACCTGGCAACCGGCATCCCCGCCGTCGCCTCGCCCGTGGGGGTAAACGGCGAGATCGTCCGCCACGGGGAAAACGCGTTGTTGGCCGCCACCCCAAAAGAATGGGAAACCTGCCTCGAGCGACTTCTCGCCGAACCGGCACTGCGGCGCCGCTTGGGCACCGCCGGGCGCCGCACCGTGGAAGCGCACTACACAACAGAAAAGGCAGCCGCGCAGTGGCTCGCGTTGCTGCAACGGGAGGGGCTTGCATGAGTCGCGCACCGCTGGTCACCATTGTCATCCCCGCCAGAAACGAAGGGCCATATCTGGCGCAAACCGTCGCCGGGGTCCTTCAGGCGAAAACGGCGGTACCCTACACCATCCTGGTCGTCGACGACGGCTCGACGGACGGCGGGGCCGACGCCCTCGAGCCTTACCGGAACAGCGGGCCGGTCACCGTCCACCGCACGCCCGGTCTCGGTGTGGCCAACGCGCGCAACCTGGGCGCCGCCCTCGCCATGACACCGTATCTGGTCTTTCTCGACGGGCACGTGTTCGTCCGCGACCACTGGCTCGACCCGCTCATCGACCTCCTCGAAACCGGAACCGCCGACGCCGTCTGTCCGGCAGTCTACGCCCACGATCGCCCGCGGCGCGTCGGCTTCGGCGTCACCTTTGACGGCCGGCTCCGGTACACGTGGCTGCCGCGCCAAGCAACCGCGCCGTATGCCGTCCCCGTCATCCCCGGATGCGCCTTCGCCATCCAGACCGCCGCCTTCCGGGCGGTGCAGGGGTGCAACGAGCGGTTCCGCACGTGGGGGTTTACGGACATCGAGCTGTCGCTGAAACTGTGGATATTCGGCTTTCGCCTGTTCGTCCATCCCGGGGTACGCGTCGGCCACGTGTTTCGCCCCGGTCATCCGTATCCCGTACTGCCCGAACACGTGAACGCCAATCTGCTCGTGCTGGCCTACTGTCACTTCTCCGAGCCGCGCATCGCCAAAGCCGAGGCGCTGGTGCGCGAGGCCCCCTATGGCGCGCAGCTGATTCGCACGGTCCGCGCCGGCGACGTCTGGGACGCCCGCGCCTGGTACCTGGCCCACCGGGTGCACGATGACGACTGGTACATGGCCCGCTTCGGTATCCCTTTCTAAAACGGTTCGTTCCGAAGAAGGCCTTCCCATACGCGGGAAGGCCTTGCGCACTGGCAGGGGCATACGCCACACCGGCGGGCTCCAATCGGTTCGCTTCGATCATCTTTACAATCATGATCGGTTGGAAATGAACGTTTTATCTTCTTTGTGCGGAAGCCGGTTATCCGCCTACCGAATACACATTCTTTACCGCAATTGGCGGTGGTGTTCTTGCTTTTCAACTGAAAGAAAGCGCTTTCTGCACCAAATTTATTTTCTGAATTTTATTGAGGAGAACCGATTTATTCTTATTAAATTTTCATAATTTACTTGACTTTTTATTGAACGTTCCGTATCTTGGGAAGTGGAAACGACACAATTCTTTCGCAATTCAGGAGGGTGAGGCCGCATGAGCCAAAAAGCGGACACCAACGCAGAACGCAACCCCCTCGCGCCAATCAAACCGGAACACCTGCCGTACAGCCTGTGGGAGGAGGTGGCACGCGACGAAACGTTTCGCCACCTGGTCGCGGAGAAAAAGCGGTTCATCGTTCCGGCCACGATCTTTTTCCTTGTCTACTACTTTGCGCTGATCGTGCTGATCGGGTTCTTTACGTTCCTGAACGCCAAGATCGTGGCCAGCATCACGTGGGTCCATGTTTTTGCCCTTTCCCAGTTTGTCATGGCCTGGACGATCGCGATCCTCTATGCGCAAAAAGCGAACCGGTTCGACCGGGTGGCCGACACCATCCGCCACCGCTTCCTGTCGCGGCGGTAATCCGTTTCGTTGGCAAAATTGAAAGCGATTCCATCCATACGGATTGGGAGGGATGCGCCCGTGTCACACGACACGAACCTGCTGGCCTTCTGGCTGTTTGTCGCCTTCATCGTCGTCACCCTCGCCATCACCTGGTGGGCTTCCAAGCGCACCAAATCGACAACCGAATTTTATACCGCCGGCCGCGCGATCTCCGGCGTGCAAAACGGGTGGGCCATCGCCGGCGACTACATGAGTGCCGCCTCGTTCCTCGGCATCGCCGGAATCATCGCGTTGAACGGCTACGATGGATTCATCTATTCCCTCGGCTTCTTCGTCGCCTACCTCTTCGTGCTGCTCGTGGTGGCCGAGCCGCTGCGCAACACCGGCAAGTACACATTGGCCGACGTGCTGGCCCTCCGTCTGAGCGAAAAGCCGGTGCGGTCAGTGGCCGCCCTGAGCACGCTGACCATCAGCACCTTCTACATGATCGCCCAGCTGGTGGGCGCCGGCGGCCTCATCAAGCTGCTCCTCGGCCTCGACTACGAGCTGTCCATCATCATCATCGGCGTGCTCATGACGCTGTACGTCACGTTTGGCGGCATGCTGGCCACGACATGGGTGCAGATCATCAAAGCGGTCCTGCTGATGCTCGGAACCGCACTGTTGGCCTTTCTCGTGCTGAAGGAGTTTTCCTTCAACCCCATTGCCTTCTGGAACGCACTGGCCGAGAAATTCGGGCACGATTTCCTGGCGCCCGGCAAATACCTCACCAACCCGTGGGAAAACCTGTCCTTGAACCTCGCCCTTGTGCTCGGCACGGCGGGCCTTCCGCACATTCTCATTCGCTTCTATACCGTTCCAACGGCGCGGGAGGCGCGCAAATCGGTCGTCGTCGCGATGATCATCATCGGCCTCTTCTACATCCTCACACCGCTCCTCGGCTTTGGCGCTGCCTACTTCGTCGGCCAAGACCAGATTCAGGCCGTCAACAAGGCCGGGAACATGGCCGCCCCGATGCTGGCCGAAGCGCTGGGCGGGCCCTTCTTCCTCGCCTTCATCTCTGCGGTGGCCTTTGCGACCATTCTCGCCGTCGTCGCCGGGCTGGTCATCTCTGCGGCCAGCGCCTTTGCCCACGATTTCTACACCAACGTCATCCGCCACGGTCGGGCCACGGAAACCGAGCAGGTGAAAGTCGCCAAGATCGCGTCCGTCGGCGTTGGCGTCGCGTCCATTCTGCTTGCGCTGCTCGCCAAGGACATGAACGTGGCATACCTGGTGGGGCTGGCCTTCGCCGTAGCGTCCAGCGCCAACGTACCGGTGATCGTGCTGACGCTTTTCTGGAAACGCTTCAACACCGCCGGGGCCGTCGTGGGGATGCTCACGGGGCTGGTCTCCTCGGTGGGGTTGGTGCTGATCAGCCCCAACGTCATGAGCCCGGAGACGGCCATCTACCCGCTCAACAACCCGGCCCTCGTGTCGGTCCCCCTCGGCTTCCTCGGGGCCTATCTGGGCACCGTCTTCTCCCGCGACACGCGAGCCCTGTCGCGGTTTTCCGAGCTGTACATCCGCTCGCAAACCGGCATTGGCGCCGAGTAATCAACGCCGGGGCCTCCCCGTTCGGGGAAGGCCCCTTGGATTTTTCGCCACGCCCCGGAATGCCGCAAGCCCGGCCGCGTCAAAAGGAGACGGCGATACTGTTCCCGGCGGCAATGCCGTCCCGCTTTTCCTGAAAGTACACAAATCCCTCCAGGCGCGCCTCAAAACCGGGCGTCTGGTGGGGAAGCTGCCACTGCAACGCATCCACACGCAGCCAGCCCCCCGGTTCCAAGGGAGGCGCCCCCTGTAATCGGATCCAGTATTCCCCGCCGGATCGCGCCCGTTCCTGCCAATCCTCATGGACATACACCCATCCGGTCGGCGCCCCCCTGGCCGTATACACCCCCTTCACGGTCAACCACTGGGGATCGAGCACCCGAGTCGAGAATGTCCCCGTGTTAGGGGGCGTCATGCGCAGCAGCACCACGGGGTCGTGCAGGCTTTCCGATCCCGTATTTTTCACGTCAAAGCTGCCCACTACCAGTACCGGCTCCCCTTCGCGTTGCGGCAGGACCACGGTATAGCGAAACCACGCCTCGGCGTGGTGCGGCGGGGTGCGGCGGCGCAAGTTCTCGAACTTTTCCTTGTACGCCAGGGCTTTTTGCCGATACAGGCGAGCCAGCCGCACGGGGTCGGCGTTTCTTCCTTTCCGCTGCACGGTGTCTCTCCTCCCGTTCATTCCCTGAAGGAAGGCCATCCGTTTCTATGCTATGCCTTCGCGCGGCCGCGAAACCCAAAGAGAAAGATGGGTCGGCACAACCGACCCATCTTTCCCGTATGGCTAGCCGGGAAACACCTCGGGGCACTGGGTGAGCGGCACAACCGGCGGGCAGACAAACGGCGGCGGCGGCGGGATCGGGATGTTTTCGCGCGGGAAGCATTCTTCCGCGTCGACCATGAGTTTTACCTGGGCTTCGACTTGAATGTCTTTGCAGAGATCGAGTCGCACCTCAAGGAGTTGGCCCAAGATTTCCTGCGTCCGGCATTGCGACGCGACGATCGAGCAGTTGATCACCGTTCCGACGGGGGCGCACAGGGCGAAGTCCTCGGTGCGCGTAAAGTCGAAGGTAAACGTGCACGTGGTTCCGTCCGGCCGGGTCAAGGTGACTTCCACCGTCCCCGTGAAGGTGATCGTGACGCGGTTCAGCGTGATCCCGTTGACGACAACGGGTGCGCGGGTGCTGGTGGGAGCCTCGAAGCATGAATGGTCGACGATGCGGCACGTCGCGGTGGTTCCCTGCGGAATGGGCAGACACTCGTCGGGGATGTTGACCTTGTTTTCAATCGTGTTCACCACGCGAATCCAGTCAAAGACCTTGATCGTGTCGATACAAATGGCGCCAAAATCGGGCGTTGGCGTGGGCGTTTGCGCACCTTTCAACGTGTTGTCCTTCATCACGCTGGCATTCCTTCCTTTCCTGAAGGAGTTTGGATGGGATCAAGGGTCACTCCTATGCTATGATCGCGGGGCACCAGGGGTACATGGGCGAGCGCCGGTTTTGTGCGCGCACCCTCCTTTCGCGTTTCACATATAGTGGGGTAGCATCTCGTGAAACAGGGGGAAAAACATGACCATCGACGTGCAATATGAACAGGAAACACTATGCCGCATCCCGGAACGCCATCTCCCCACCTTTCGGATCCTTTGCGAGAGCGCGGGAATCGCGTCCACCTATTCCCCATCCAAGCGGACGCTACTCCTGCGGAAGTGGCTGGAAGATCGGCACATTTTGCTTATCCGGGAACCGGGCATCGCGGGCGCCGAGCCGCTCGCCGGTTTTTGTGACCAATTGATGGCCCATCTCGAAGAGGTCGACGCGAAGGTGGATCTTGCCTTTTCCCGTCCGCCGGCCCGCGCGCCCCAATACGATCTTGTTCTCTATATCACCGCGGGAGCCGGTTCGACCCTCCGTTGCACCCACGCCCACCGCAACACGTACGCCCGGCACCTGGCCGACCGGATCGTCGCTCAGTTTGCGCAACACAGCGGGTCCAACGCGGTGCTGATCGCGGACCGTTGGAGTCCTTTCCGCCTGCGAAACCGCGCCCGCCGGGCCCTCCCCGACGGCGTGCCGGCGGTCTACCTGGAGGTCCCGCTCTACGAGGGACCCCAATCGGAGGCAACCTATACCCGAATGGCGCTCGCCGTTTACCAGGGGATCCTGGACTACTTCGGGGCACGAGCACCGCTCTTGGCACACATCGAGCCAGAAGTTTGGGAACCGTTTCTGCGCCACGTGATTCCGCGCGTCTTTCCACGCCACAGCGACAACGCGGTCACCCCGCAGCGGGACGAGGCGGTACCGCATCCGGCAACCGCACCGGTTGAACAGGCGATACACGCCGCAACGGACGCCGCGCCAACGCCCCCGGTGAACCCAATCACACCGCCAGCGACCGGTGAAGCCTCAGGCCCGGCGACGGAAGCAGCCGAAGCCGAGGCGGAAACGGACCGTAAACCGGTTGAGCAAGACACACCGCCCGTCGCACCGGCAGAAACGGAAACGGCAGAAGAAGAAACGGCAGAAGAGAAAGAAGAGGAAACGGCAGACCAAACACAGCCTCCCCTTACGGCTGAAACCCTGCTGGTGCGGGCAAACGCATCCCGCGCACCGGCGGAGGACACGTCCCATTTCTACCCCGCCGTCATCCAGCAGGGACTGCGCCGGATCCAACCGACGCTTTCGCCGGACGACGTCCAGCAGGCTGCTGCCGCCACTCCCCTGCCAGCACCCGGGCGTCCACCCCAGGTTCCGGGCGTCCAGGTGACGGTTTTCCCCCGGCCCTTACGCCG
>PKQU01000189.1 GCA_017577925.1 Bacillota bacterium | reverse complement strand
GCGTTCGGCACCCCGCTTCGAAGCGTGTCGTACGTGTCGACGAGGAGCACGGCGTTGTCGGGAAACACCTCGGCAAAGGCCCGAAAGGCTTCCAGCTCGCTCGGGAAGCTCATCACGAAGGCGTGGGAATGGGTCCCGCGCACCGGGATGCCAAAGCGCTTGCCCGCGAGGAGGTTGCTCGTCGCGTCGGCACCCCCAATGTACGCCGCCCGTGCCCCGTAGAGGCCGGCATCCGGCCCTTGGGCGCGGCGCAGGCCGAACTCCAGCACAGCATCGCCAGCCGCCGCCTCCACCACCCGCGCCGCCTTCGTGGCGATCAGCGTCTGGTGGTTGACCACGTTGAGCAGGGCCGTCTCCAAGAGCTGCGCCTCAAACACACGCGTCTCCACGCGCAACAGCGGTTCGTAGGGGAAGACGACGGTTCCTTCGGGCATCGCCCAAATGTCCCCCGTGAAGCGTAACCGGCGCAACGCGTCCAGGAACGCTTCATCATACGGATAGACGCTCCTCAAGTACGCCAAGTCATCCTCCGTAAAGGCCAGTTCCAGCACCACTTCGATCGCCTGCTCAAGTCCGGCGCACACGGCGTATCCGTTCCCGAACGGCGCACGGCGGAAGTAGAGGTCAAAGACGACCCGCTTGTCAGCGATGCCGCTCTTCCAGTAGACATACATCATGTTCAACTGGTACAGGTCGGTCAGCATCGTCAGGTTGGCCATCGCGTTCCTCCTCACCTGTGACCCTGGTGCTCCGCCAGCAGAGGCGCATGGCACGCGGCGTCACGCCCGTGCCTGTTTGTCCAAGTACACCATCAAGCCCTTGGCATTCAGTTCCATATCCAGCTCCAGCATGCCATGCTCCTCGGCATCGCGCGGCACCCCCTGTGCGGCCAGCTCGTCGCGGAAGAAGTCCCAGAGCCGCGCTTTCAGCTCCTCCCAGCCGCCGCCGGTCTCGCGCACCGCCCGCGCAAGGTCGACGTAGGTCCACACCAGTGCCGCCGTCCGCGCAAACATGCGCTCCGGCCGCTCGCACATGCCGAAATGCGTCACGTACGCCCGGTCAACGCCCAGGGCGGCAAACCGCTTTTGCGTCGCCTCAAACGCCGCCGGGTCAAAGTGCGTGGGCGACGACGAAGGAATATACGGTTCCACGCCGTAGCCCAGGAAGGCCGGGTACCGCAGGCTCGACGCGTCGCCGCAGAACAGCCCGCGCTCCCTTTCGTCGTGGACGGCGTAGTGGTGATAGGCGTGGCCCGGGCTGTCGATGAACCGGAGCGTGCGCACGCCCCCCAGCTCCAACGTAAACCCGTCTTCGGCCACCAACACCCGTTCGGCGTCAATGGGGACAACGGGAGCAAACAGGCGGTCAAAGGCCTCGCCGTACACTTCCCGCGCACTGGCAATCAGTTTGCTCGGATCGACGAGATGTTTCGCTCCTCTGGGGTGCACGACGACCTTGGCCCGCGGGAGCGACTGCAAGAGGAGCCCCGCCCCGCCGGCGTGATCGAGGTGGATGTGCGTGACAAGTACGTATGCCACCCGCTCGCGCGGAATGCCCGTCTGCGCAAAAAAGGCCTCCCACACGCCCACCGAACTCGACGCCCCCGGGTCGACGATGGCGTATTCGCCGCCCGCCTCGAGCACGTAGCCGGCGCCGTACTGCCGTCTCCCCATGTAGTGGAGATCGAGTTGTAACACACCCCGCCCCAGATCCACCAGCTCAACGCCTGCCTTGGCCATACCCTCTCCTCCCTTGCGCTGCTTGGACCCCGGATGCACGGTCCCGTTTTCCTTCCATGGTACCACACTCCGCCCCATCCGTCCGCACCTTTCCGGACGCCCACGCCAACGGTCTGCAAAGCTCGGGCGCCGCACCGCCCCCCTATTCCCGTTGGGGCAACCCACGGCAACCTGCGGCGGGCCCAGTTGCCGAGGATTTGCGGATTTGTGACACGCTGTCACACGTTGATGATTTGTCACACGTTTCGTGTGAGAATGATTGTATAATGGACGTTATAGGCATCACCATTTTTCTGTGATCGCGGTCACATCCACTCCCGTCGGTGAAGGAGGAGGTTGCTCGCATGTCCTATACGGTGGCCAACTGGGTGTGGCATCTCATTGGGTTCGTGCTCATCCTGCTGTTCTGTCTGCCGTCGGCGTACTATGCGCGCCTGGAACAGCGCTTCGCCACGCACCGCGCGATCGCCGTGAACGACATCGTCCGCGCCGGCTACCGGTTGGGAGACGGGGAGGTGCGCCCGCTTCCGGACGCCGACTTGGACCAAATCGTGGCGTGGTTCAATGCGGCGGCCTTCATTCAAAAACAGCCCGCACCGCGGCACAATAACCCACCCGCGTCCATCGTCCTCGACCTTGCAAACGGGGAACAGGTGGAGATCCTCGCGTCGCAACCCGATCTGGACATTCGCCGCACAAGCGGCCGCAAGAAAGTGGTATACTGGGCCAAGCAGGACGAGCTGGCTGGTTACTTGCAAAAACTGTGCGCAGCAAGACCCCACCTCGCCGAACGCGAATAACCATCCGCCGGCGGTTCCAGACGGTGAAGCCGCAGCCGTTCGCCGACGCCGCCGAGCGCCTGCCGTCGTCGACGCTACAGGGAATGGGGCGTTTCGGCGGCGTCCCCCGATTTGCAACCGGCTGTTGGCGCCTGGTGCCAACACGGCGCGCCCGTGCCACCGCACAAAAAAAGCGGCCGTGTGCCGACCGCGCAGGAATGCAAGCAGGAAGGGTTTCCCGTTACCGCCCCGTCGCTTACGCGTCAAACAGGTGCTTCTCACGCCACAGATGGAAAAACAACAGCACCACGGCCACGATCAACACGAGTTCGAAAAACTCGAGGTCGCGAAACAGCCCCATGCCGTCCCCTCCTTTCCGTCTTCCCCGCTTCAGCCTATGCCCAGGAGGGCGAAACGGCACAGGGGCATGCGCCCAATTTGGGAGCTGCTATGTCGTAATTTGCGTGCAATTGCGAATCAATCGACCCCACGCAAAGGAGTGATGGCCGTGCGCCTCATTTCCCTCTGCCCCAGCAACACGGAAATCCTGTTCGCTCTCGGCCTCGGGGACTGCCTGGTTGGCGTCGACAACAGTTCCGATTGGCCGCCCCAGCGCCTCGACCACCTACCGCGCCTCGGCCCCGATCTGGCCATCGACATCGACCGGGTATGCGCCCTCAAGCCCGACCTGGTCATTGCCTCGCTCAGCGTTCCGGGCATGGAGCGCGTCGTCGAGGGGTTGCGCCGGGCCGGCC
>PKQU01000188.1 GCA_017577925.1 Bacillota bacterium | reverse complement strand
GCCGTGCTGCAAAAAAGCGGAACTGGCCGCCATGGTGCGCATGAATGGGACGGTGCAGTTCGGCCAGGGGCGCTTTATCCTCGACGTGTCGACGGAAAACGCGGCCATCGCCCGGCGGATTTTCACGTTGCTCAAGCAGGTCTTCGGCGTGCCGATGGAACTCCTCGTGCGGCGCAAGATGCGCCTGAAGAAAAACAACGTGTACGTGGTGCGCATCTCCCAACACGCGCGGGAGGTGCTCCGCGAGCTGGGCATCATGACGGATGAGGTCACCTTTGTGCGGGGCATCTCGAAAGGGCTGCTGAAGCGAAAGTGCTGCAAGCGGGCCTACCTGCGCGGAGCCTTTTTGGCCGGTGGTTCGGTCAATCATCCCGAGGCCTCGTCATACCATCTCGAAATTTTCAATGCCTATCCGGAACATTGCCAGGAATTAGCTAAACTGGCCAATCAGTTCAGGCTGAACGCCAAGTGCATCGAGCGCAAGAAGGGGCATATCTTGTACCTGAAGGAAGGCGAGAAAATCGCCGAATTTCTCAACATCATCGGCGCGCACCAAGCTCTTCTTTACTTCGAGGACGTGCGCATCTTCAAGGACATGCGCAACTCGGTCAACCGCGTGCAGAACTGCGAGCTGGCCAACCTGAACAAAACAGTGAATGCGGCGATGCGGCAGATTGAGAATATCCGCTACATCGAAAGGACCATTGGCCTCGATCAGCTCCCTCCCAAGCTGCGCGAAGTGGCAGAGCTGCGCCTGCAGCACCCCGATGTCAACCTCAAGGAACTCGGCGAACTGCTGCCGAGAAAGGTGTCGAAGTCGGGCATTAACCATCGCCTGCGCAAAATCAATGAAATTGCCGAGAAATTGCGCCAGCACGAACAATCGGCAACCCTGTGACGCGCCGATCCTTTGCTATAATGGACGTGTGCGACAGATCCGGCTGTGGTGCCAACCGGGGAATGCGGGAAGGGGGAATGGACTGTGGTGCGGGAAACGGTGGTGGTCAAGCTGAAAACCGGGCTCCAAGCCCGTCCGGCGGCGCTGTTCGTGCAAGAGGCAAACCGGTACGCGGCGGACGTGTTTGTGGAAGTCAACGACAAGCGTGTCAACGCCAAGAGTATCATGGGCATTATGAGCTTGGCCATCCGACCGGGGACGGAAATCACGCTGATCGCCGAGGGGAGCGATGCCGAACAGGCGGTCAGCAGCCTGAAGGCGCTGGTGTCGAAAGAGGAGTGAGGGTTGCGCCGGCCTCCTTATGCCAACGGGGAATGGTGTGCGCGTTCTTGCCAACAACCGGGCCCAAGCCGCCCGGTTTTTTGCATCAAGAAGCGGCTGCACCGCGAGGGCGGGCAGCCGCTCGGCAGGGGTTCCGCGCTACCGGGTTTTCGGCGCTTGCAGGATGACATCGTCGATGATGCCGTACGCCTTGGCTTCCTCGGCGCTCATGAAGAAATCGCGGTCGGTGTCCTTCTCGATTCGCTCCAGGGGCTGACCGGTGCGTTCAGCGAGGATTTTGTTCAACTTGTCGCGCATGCGCAGGATGCGCTTGGCCTGGATGGCGATGTCGCTGGCCTGCCCCTGCGCGCCGCCCAGCGGCTGGTGGATCATCACCTCGCTATTGGGCAGGGCGAAGCGCTTGCCTTTTGCCCCGGCCGCCAGGAGAAAGGCACCCATGGATGCGGCCAGACCGACGCAGATCGTGGACACGTCGGGCTTGATGTACTGCATCGTGTCGTAGATGGCCATGCCCGCCGTGATTGACCCACCCGGGCTGTTGATGTACAGGTAGATGTCCTTTTCCGGATCCTCAGCCGCCAGAAACAGGAGCTGGGCAACAACGATGTTGGCCACGTTGTCGTCAATCGGCGTACCGAGGAAGATGATGCGGTCTTTGAGCAGCCGCGAGTAGATGTCGTACGCGCGTTCGCCGCGGCTGGTTTGCTCGATGACCATGGGGACGAGAGGCATGGTGCGGTCCTCCTTTTCCGGTTGGATTGCACTCCCATCTTATCACGGGCGGTGGGGTTGCGCAAACAAAAAGGCCGGGACGCCGTGCCGTTTCCCCGGGTATCGGTTGTGGGGCCGTGCAGACCTTGCGCTGGGGCGGGACAACCCTTTCAGTTTCCGGCGTGTCGAAAGGTAAAACGCCGCGGAACCGCGCAGCGGCCGTTGTGTCGAATGGTGTAGAGATAATTGTATAAATTTTCATAATTAATCGTGGTATGATGCCGGTAGGCGGCAGATGCCCGCCAGCCCGACACCAACCGGCCAAAGGAGGGATGGGCCGCGAAACGGCATGTGGTGCGTGAACCGGGGGAGGCGCGGAGGAGCAGGGAAGGTCGGACGAAAACGGGCAAGTGCATTCGCGTGCGGAAGGAGGAGAGCACATGAGGGGAAATGTGTTGGGCTACGGGGGACTGGTCTTGATGCTCGGGGCGTCCCTGTGGCTGGGGCCCGCGGTGTGGGGGGCGGAGGCCAAAAAGGCCGTCGAGGCGCAGCCACCGGCGGCAACGGTCGCCCTTGCCGACCGCGACGGGAACAAGCTGTTTGACAACCTCGAACAACGGCTGCAGGCGGCGCGTGACGACGAGCGGGTGCCCGTCATCGTCCTGTTCGACGGAGGGGGCACGGCGAGCCGGGTGGAAGAGCTGAAACAGCGTATCGGATCGTTCACCGTCAAGCACGCCTACCAGACGCTGTCCGGCTTCGCGGCGGAACTGACGAAGGAGCAGATCGCCCGAGCGGCCAAGCTGCCCTTCGTCAAGCAGATCGAGTACGACGCACCGGTCTACGCGACAATGCAGACCGCATCCAACTGGTATGGCACGGCAAAGGCGCGTCAGGATTTCGGCGTGGACGGTGACCGCGACAGCAATCCGTCGAACTATTCCAAAAACGATGTTGTCGTGGCCGTCATCGACACCGGAATCGACGCCAATCACGTTGACCTCGACGGCGGCAAGGTGATCGGATGGAAGGACTTCGTCAACAACCGCGCCACGCCCTACGATGACAACGGTCACGGGACGCATGTGGCGGGGATCATTGCCGGTGAGGGACAAGCCGACGCGCGCTACAAAGGGGTGGCCCCCGGCGCGGCGCTGGTCGGGGTGAAGGTGCTGAACGCCAGCGGCAGCGGCTCGATGAGCACGGTTACGGCCGCCATCGACTGGTGCATCCAGAACAAGGATGTCTACGGCATCCGCGTTCTCAACTTGAGCCTCGGCACGAGCCAGAGCTCAGACGGGACCGACTCGACGTCCCAAGCCGTCAACCGCGCCC
>PKQU01000187.1 GCA_017577925.1 Bacillota bacterium | reverse complement strand
GGCCGGCGAGCCGGAAGCGGTGGCCCGGGGCGTCTTTGAGCACCACCTGCCGCGTTTTGCCGGGGACCAGCTGCCCGCCTCCGATGTGGGCGCCGTGGTGGGCGTGGCCGACAAGGTGGACACCCTCGTTGGCTTCTTTTCCCTCGGCCTCATCCCGACCGGCTCGCAAGACCCCTACGCCCTGCGCCGGGCGACGAACGGCGTGGTGCAGATCCTCCTCGACCGGAAGTGGCCGCTTGCGCTCGACGCGCTGGTGGAGGCCGCCCTGGACCTGTACGCAGGGAAAGGCCTCGGTAAGCGGCCGGCCGATGCGGTGAAGGCCGACCTGCTCGCCTTCTTTGCCCAGCGCCTCAAGACGGTGCTGCAGGAGGAGGGCATCCGCTACGACGTGATCGACGCCGTGCTGGGGTCCGACTTTGCCGATCTCCGCGCTGCCGTGGCGCGGGCCAAGGTGCTGGAGGCGCGGCATGAAGAAGAAGCCTTCCGCGCCGCTGTGGAAGCCTTCACCCGCCTGTACAACCTGTCGCGCAAGGCGGAGACGGCGGGAGAGGTGCAGGAGGCGCTGTTCGAGGACGATGCCGAGCGTGCCCTGTACAGGGCGTATGGGGCGGCGAGGGAGCGAGCGCGTGCAGCCGAGGAGGCCGGGGACTGGGCCGGCGTCCTCGACGCCTGGAGCGCGCTGGCGGAGCCGATCCATGCCTTCTTCGATGCCGTCCTCGTCATGGCCCCCGATCCCGCCGTGCGGCAGAACCGCCTGTCGCTCATCAAGCGCATCGCCGACGACCTGTGGCGGTACGCCGATTTCAGCAAGCTTGTGCTGGCGTAAATGTGCGCTCGTCAGCCCCCGGGACCGGGACGTATCGGTGCCTTCTGTCCGGATTCCGGGGGCTTTCCCTCACAACAAAACCATGCAAAAGGAAGCGTGAACCTTGACACCAACGGTACATCTCGAATAGTTTGTTAAGGATTTTAAAAAATCAGTCGATTTTTATCAAACCGCAATCCAGTTGGAGCTTTCTTCCCAGAGCGAAACCAGCGCCCTGCTCAAATCGGAACTGAAAGAACAACCGTGGGGCATGACCGAGTTCCGATGCGGAAAAAACGCATGCCTTCTACGCCAACGGGCTCCCGGAACGGCCCGGGAGCCCGACTGGGTTCAGTCGATGCGTCACGGGGAGACGCATACGGGTCTTGCCGATGCGCGAGGGCGCTGTCGGTTTCAGTGGGCCAGAATCAGCTCGCTTGCCGCGTAGGCGCTGGAGAAGGACAGCTCCGACAGCTGTCCCTTCCCCTCGCACCAGTCGCCGGCGAAGTAGAGGTTGCGGTAGTCGGGGAAGAAGACGGGCATCGGCTGCTGGTCCATCGTCCACTTGATTTCCTGCACCACGGCGCGCGGGGAGATGCGGGGCACGACGAGGCGCTCGCGCCAGCCGGGGAAGTGTTTGTCGTACAGGTCCTCCACCGTTTTCTTGTACGCCTCGATGCGCTCCTTGTTGCCCACGTCCTCGCGGTTGAGGTAGAGGATGGCCTGCAGAAGCTGGCCGCCTTCGGGTACGGACGTCTCGTCGTAGTAGGAGATGTCGGTGATGAAGCACTTGTGAGCCTTATCGTAGATGTAGGTGTAGGGCACGTCGATCCGCTCGCGCAGCCCCACGTCGTACACCAGGGCGTAGGTGGGGTGGTACTGGGCGTACTGGGCCACGAAGTGCTCGATGTGGGTTCCCTGGAAGATGGTGAGCAGCTCCTTCGGCGGAATACAGAAGAGGAACAGGTCGGCCGTGTAGGTCGCGTTGGCCGTGTGGACGGCACGCACCCGGTCGCCCTCCACCGTGACCCGCTCCACCTTCGCCTTCGTGTGGATGGTGCCGCCGTGGGACTCGATCACGCGCACCAGCTCGTCGATGAGCGCCTGCCAGCCGCCGCCGATGTAGGTCACCGGCTTGCGGGTGGAGAAGATCGTCTTGTAGTAGCGGAAGAAGACATCCGACGGGATCTTTTCCGGCTCTCGGGTGAAGAAGTTCGATGAGGCCAGGGTGAGCATCATGTCCTTGACGTCGGGGTCGAGCTGCTTTTCGTCCATCCACCGCCCGATCGAAAGGTGCGGATGCCCTGTCTCCACGCCAAGGAGCGTCTTGAGGACCTCGAACGCAAACTTTACTTTGTCCGGATAGGTGAGCAGCTTGGTTTTGAACAGCCCGCGGATGTTGGCCGGCAGGTCGGTCAGCCCGTTGCCGACGTCGTACTTGGCCCGTTCGGGGCTGAAGTCACGCCAGTCGATGGACAAGCCTAGCTCCTGCTCCAGTGTGGTGAGCACCGAGCGGTCACGGCCGTAGATGGCGTGGGCGCCAAAGTTGAAGGCGAATCCCTTGATGCGCAGCGTCACGGCCCGGCCGCCGAGAGCCCCGCGTTCCAGAACGGTGACAGGGAGCCCGTGCTTGGCCAATCGCGCCGCGGCGGACAAGCCGGCCAGGCCGCCGCCGACGACGACCACGGATGCCATGAACGATCACCTCGAGTGTCCGTTTTGATGGGCGGATTTCGTTTGGGAGCCTTCCTTATTGTAAATGAAGAGCGGAGAATTTGACAGATTGGTGACCGACAAGGATGAGGATCTCACCATTCGAAATTGTTTGTGTTGCGTTGAAACGGTTGTGTCCTCCGGATAGAATGGGATCGAGAGGCTGAAATGGTCTGTCTGTTCGAGGAGGGATTCCCATGCGTTGGGTGGCGGTCGGGTTGGTTGCGGCGGCGTGGGTCCTGGGTGTGGCGACGGTGTGGACAGGAGGGTGGGGCGACTGGTTTCCGGACGGTACCGGATACTGGACGGCCAACCTTCTCGCCATCGCCCTGGCGGCAGGCGGCGTGATTGTCGCGGCATGGCAATACCTGCGCCGCCAGTGGTCGACGGTTGCGCTGCTCCTTCTCGGCATCTCCGCGGCGCTGTTAGCGGTGCCCCTCGCGTTCTGGATGCTGCTTGTGTCAAAGGGGGTGTGAGGGTTGGGGATGGGATGGAAGTGGGGGCGGCTCATCGCATTGGGCTTGGTCATCGGTGTGGTTGGCTGCCAGGCTCCGGTGAATTCGCAGGTTGGTGGCGATGCGAAAGGCCAATGGATCGATGTGCCGCTGGATCCGGATCAGGCGCGGAAGCTGCAGGAAGAGGTGGACAACGGGCATCGCGTGGGGTTAATGGATCCGTCGCAGGTGGCGTTGGAGTTTTTGGACCACGTTTTGAAGGCCAAAAGTGCTCGTTCCGAGGTGGTGGAGGCGCGGGACAAGGACATACGAGTCGAGCGCCACA
>PKQU01000030.1 GCA_017577925.1 Bacillota bacterium | reverse complement strand
CGCGCCCGTGTTCGCCAGCCCGTGCCGCCTCAATCGCCGCGTTGAGCGCCAGCAGGTTGGTCTGGTCGGCGACGGACTCGATGAGGTGGACGATTTCGCCGATTTGTGTGGAGATGTTGTTCATCTCTTCCGACAGGTGGACGATCGTTGCCATCTTCTCCTGCACGCTTTTGAGGGTATCCCGGTGGTGTTCCATCTTTTGCTTGCCGCTTTGCGAATGGCGTTCCGCCGCTTCTGCCCGTTCCGCTCCCTGCCTGGCCAGCTCGACCATGCGGGCCACCTGCGTCGTCAGCGCCTCGATCGATGCGCTCGTCTCCTCAGCGATGCCGGCGAGCACCTCCACCGTTTCGTCAACTTTGCGTTCCACGGCCCGCTTCGCCTCTTCCTGCTCGGCGCGAAGGCGCGCGTTCTCCTCCTCATACGCGTTCAGCACCAGCTGCTGTTCCACGTTCAGGAGCTTGCTCGTGACATGCGCGGCGCGGACGAAGGTGTCCCGGTCGTCCAGCTCTTGATCAAGCACCGCCAAGAGGGCGTCGAACAAGATCTGGTACGACGCGATGTACCACTTGGTCGGCAGGCCAATCTTCACGTGGGCCTGGGCAATGCGGACGCGCTTGGCCACGAAGGCGTCGTTGATGTTCCCGGCAAACAGCTCCTCGATGTGCCGGCGCATGGTCTGCTTGAGCCGGTCCACCGTGCTGTGGGTGTGGATGATGTGCCGGAGTGCGGGTTCCTGGAGGATGGTGGCATAAAAGCGGTCGACAATGGCGTCCAGGTGCCGCAGGACGATCGGCCGCAAGCGCTTGGCTACCGCCAGATCCTCTTCCGTCAGCCCAATGAGGGCGAGCTGTTTCGCCAGGTCGGTCCCAGGATCAACGGAGAGGGTTCCCTTTTCGCCACCCTCGGGCGCACGCTTCGTTTCGCTCCCGGGCGCGGGTGCCTTTTTCTCCAAAACCGCAAAGAGGCTGGAAAGCAAACGTCCCATCGTCGTCCCTCCGGTATGCCAGGGTGAAGGCAATCCTTCTCTTACGGTTATCGGCAGATGCCGCTCCTTTGTGAAGCACATTCGGCCCGCACCAGCCCCTTTTTCTTCGCCGGCGTTTGGGCTAGGATGAGGGCAGACCCCATATCCCTTGGAACGGGTGAGTCGGGATGAAGGTGATCGTGACGACGCTGAACGCCAAATACATCCACACCTGTTTGGCCTTGCGCTACCTGAAGAGCTTCGCCGAGCCGGAGTTTCCGGTTACGATGAAGGAATACACCATCAAGGACCCGGCGATGAACATCGCCATGGACCTGTACAAGGAAGACCCCGATGTCATCGGATTCAGCTGCTACATCTGGAACATCGAGCAGACGATTCCCGTCCTCCACATCCTGAAGAAAGTAAAGCCCAGCGTGAAGATCGTCCTCGGCGGCCCCGAAGTGTCGTATGATCTGAACTACTGGTTCCGGCGCATCCCTGAGGCGGACTTCATCGTCTACGGTGAGGGGGAAGAGACGTTCAAGGAACTGCTCGCGGAACTTGCGGGCGGGCGGAACTTTCAGCGCGTGCTGGGCCTCGCCTACCGCGACGCGGACGGCACCGTGGTGGTCAACCCACCGCGGCCCAAACTGGACCTGCGCCGTATCCCCTCGCCGTACCGCTTCCCCGAAGACCGCCCGCACCTCCCCAATCGCATCGTCTACATGGAAACGAGCCGCGGCTGTCCCTTCCGCTGCCAGTTCTGCCTGTCGTCCGTCGAAAACGGGGTGCGCTACTTCGACCTCGACCGGATCAAGGAAGACATCCTCTACCTTGTCCAGAACGGGGCCAGGACGATCAAGTTCGTCGACCGCACCTTCAACATCCACCGCACCTACGCCATGGAGCTGTTTCGCTTCCTGATCGACCACCACGGCGGGTGCGTGTTCCAGTTCGAGATCACCGCCGACATCCTACGCCCGGAGATCGTCGAGTTTCTGAACGCGTACGCGCCCCCGGGCATCTTCCGCTTTGAGATCGGGGTACAGTCGACGAACGCGCTCACCAACGCCCTGATCCAGCGGAAGCAGAACTTCGAGAAGCTCTCCCGCACCGTGCGCAAGATCAAGGAAGGCGGCAAGATCGTCCAACACCTCGACCTCATCGCCGGGCTGCCGGAAGAAGACTACGCTTCCTTCAAAAAAACGTTCAACGACGTGTTCGCCCTCGAACCGGAAGAGCTGCAGCTGGGCTTCTTGAAGCTCCTGCGCGGCACGGGCCTGCGCCGCGACGCGGACATGTACGGGTACGTCTACACCGAGCACGCCCCCTATGAGGTGCTCGCCAACCGCGTCCTTTCCTTCGACGACGTCATCCGCATCAAGCGGGTCGAGGACATCTTGGAAAAATACTGGAATAGCCATTACCTCGATGAGACGGTTAAATTTCTGACGCGCCACGCGTTCGCGACGCCCTTCGATTTCTTCCAGGAATTTGGCGACTACTGGGCCGAACGGGGGTGGAGCCGCATCGGTCACCAGCTGGAAGACCTGTTCGTGCGCCTGCGCGAATTCTTGGAGGCGCGGGGCACCCCCAACCTGCCGGTCATCGAGGGGCTCATGAAATACGATTACCTGACCCATTACCGGCACAAGCCGCGGGCCGTCTGGTGGACGGCGATGGGCAAGGAGGAGCGTCAGCCCCTCCTCCGCCGCCTGGCCGAGGCGCCCGAGGCGGTCTCGGCGGAATTTGCCGCCCTCCAGCTGTCGGAAACGGAGCTGGCTAAACGCTGCCACGTGGAGGTGCTGTCCTTTGACCTTGCCCATTACCTGGAGACGGGGGGCATCCGCCGCGAGCCGAGCTGCCTGATCGTTTACTATGACCCGGAAAAGGGGAAGGGCAAACCTTTCGCCGCTCCCCTCGCGCGTTTGGGCCTTCCCCTTTCCCCCGCCGCCGCGCCGTGACGCTGCGCGACCGGACAGCTCCCGCGAACGCAAAAACCCGGTTGCCCTCGGGCAACCGGGTTCCATTTTGCCTGCCGACCCTCGCCCTTCCCCGCCCCTATCGCCCCCACCGCTCCGGGTTTTCGCGCCAGGCGCGGAGCACGGCCAGCTGATCATCGGAAACATGTCCCTCGGCGCGGGCCACATCAAGGAGCGTCGAATAGCGGCAGAGGGTCACCAGCGGTACGGTTGCAGCGGCAAAGTTTTGTTTCGCCGCCGGCAATTCGTAGGTGAAGATGGCAAACACGCCCACCACGTGGGCGCCCGCCTCGCGCAGGGCAGCCGCCGCGGCGAGGCTGCTTCCGCCGGTGGAAACGAGGTCCTCGATGACCGCCACCCGCTGCCCCGGCACCAGGCGCCCCTCGATGCGGTTTTGCCTGCCGTGGTCCTTGGCCTGGGCCCGCACGTAGACCATGGGCAGCTTTAGCTGCTCGGCCACCCACGCGGCGTGGGGAATGCCGGCGGTGGCCGTGCCGGCGATCACGTCGACGTCACCGCTCCCATCGCGGATGGCCGCGGCCAGCGCCGCCGCCACCCTGGTCCGCAGGTCGGGGTACGCCAGCAGCAACCGGTTGTCGCAGTAGATCGGCGCGCGCAGCCCCGACGACCAGGTGAAGGGCGCGTCGGGGCGGAGCGTTACCGCGCCGATGGCGAGCAGGGCCCGGGCAATCTCCCGCTCGGTGAGAATGGCGTTCACCCCTTGCGCCACTCGTTCGGTTGCCATGTCCACCGCCTCCTTTGTCGTGCAAGATGCTGGAAATGAACCCGACGGTTCTGGAGTCATGCGCCGTTGCTCCGCGCATGGCGCCGACTGGCCCTGTCCTGGCTTTCTCCTCCATCGGCCCGTTCATCGCCCTGCGCCGCTTTCATTCCCTCCCGGTTCACCAGTGCTTCGGCCACCTCGGCCACCACCTGCACAAACGCCGCGCGCGGATCGGGCGATTCCGTCACCGGGCGGCCGACGACGAGGTAGTCGGCCCCGCGCTGAATGGCATCGGCCGGCGTCACCGTGCGCGCCTGATCGCCCCGCGCCGCGCCGGCCGGACGAATGCCCGGCGTCACCGCGACGAAGGTGGGCCCGCACGCCGCCTTCACCGCTGGCACCTCCCGCGCCGAGGCGACGACGCCGTCGCACCCGGCATCGCACGCTAGGAGGGCGTAACGGAGAACGGCTTCCTCCACGCCGCCCGCCACGCCGAGCTCCTCGTTCAGCGTCCGCGCGTCGATGCTGGTGAGCACGGTGACGGCGAGGAGCAGCGGGCGGCGCTGGCCCGGCGCTAGGGCCCGCTCCACGCCGTCGCGGGCCGCCTCCAGCATCGCCCGGCCGCCGGCGGCGTGGACGGTAACCATGTCCACGCCGAGGCGGGTGAGGCGCTCCAAGGCCCTCTGCACCGTGTTGGGGATGTCGTGTCCCTTCAGGTCAAGGAAGACGGCCAGGCCCCGCTCCTTGAGCGCCGCCACGTAGGTCGGCCCGGCGGCGCAGAAGAGGGGCATGCCCACCTTCACGTGGCGGACGGCCCCGTCCAACCGCGCCAACAGGGCGTCGGCCTCCTCCGCCGTCGGTACATCGAGGGCGACAATGACGCGCTCGGCCGCGGCGCGCACCGACGCCGCCGCGGCATCGCCGAAAATCCGACGTTCCGCCGCCATCACCGGCGCACCTCCGCGAGCGCCCGCGCCTGGGGCGTCTCGACCGTCGGCAGGGCCACAACCGACAGCGTCATGGCCTCGATCACCTGCAGGAGGGCCCGCGCCGTGTCGAGGGAGGTGAGGCAGGGCACGCCGCGTTCCACCGCTTCGCGGCGGATGCGGAAGCCGTCGCGCGCCGGCGTCTTGCCCTTCGTCAGCGTGTTGATGACGAGGTCCGCCTCGCCGTTGCGGATCACGTCGAGGAGGGTGGGCTCCCCTTCTTCCAACTTGTTCACCCGTTCGACGCGCAGGCCATGGGCGGCGAGAAAGGCCGCCGTGCCCCGCGTGGCCAGCAGGCGGAAGCCCAGGGCGTCAAAGCGGCGGGCGATGTCGAGGGCCTCTTCCTTGTCTTTGTCGGCCACGGTGAGGAGCACCGTGCCGGTGGCGGGAACGCGCACGCCCGAGGCGACGAGCCCCTTGTACAGGGCCTTCTCCAGCGTCACGTCGCGGCCCATCACCTCGCCGGTCGATTTCATCTCCGGCCCGAGCGTCACGTCGACGCGGCGCAGCTTGGCGAAGGAGAAAACCGGCACCTTGACCGACACGGCGCGGTCTTCCGGCCAGAGGCCGCCCGCGTAGCCCTGGTCGCGCAGGGTGCGGCCAAGGATCGCCTTCGTCGCCACGTTGGCCATCGGCACGCCCGTCACCTTGCTCAGGAAGGGCACCGTCCTCGAGGCGCGCGGGTTGACCTCCAGCACGTACACCTCGCCGCCGCAGGCAACGAACTGGATGTTAACCAGGCCGACGATGCGCAGTTCCTTGGCGATGCGCGTGGTGATGTCAACGACGCGCGCCTTCACCTCCGCCGGCACCGTCTGCGTCGGGTAGACGGCGATGGAGTCGCCGGAATGGACGCCGGCACGCTCGATGTGCTCCATCACGCCGGGGATGAGCACCTCCTCCCCGTCGCAGATGGCGTCCACCTCCAGCTCCTTGCCCTGCAGGTAGCGGTCGATGAGCACCGGCTTGTCCGGGCTCGTGCGCACCGCCTCGCGCATGTACGCTTCGAGCTCCGCCTCGCTGTAGACAATCTCCATCGCCCGTCCGCCGAGGACGTAAGACGGCCGCACGAGGACGGGGAAGCCGAGCTCCCGCGCCGCCTTGCGCGCTTCCTCCAGCGAGGTGGCCGTGCGCCCCGGCGGCTGCGGAATGCCGAGACGGCCCAGGAAGCGCTCAAAGCGCTCGCGGTCTTCCGCCTCGTCGATGTGGGCAAGGTCGGTGCCGAGGATCCTCACCCCGGCGGCATGGAGCGGGGCGGCCAGGTTGATCGCCGTCTGCCCGCCGAACTGGACGATGACGCCCTCGGGGTTTTCCTCCTCGATAACGTTGAGCACGTCCTCGAGGTACAGCGGTTCAAAGTAGAGGCGGTCGGCGGTGTTGAAGTCGGTGGAGACCGTCTCCGGATTGTTGTTGACGATCACCGCCTCATAGCCCGCTTCCCGGATGGCCCACACGGCGTGGACGGTGGCGTAGTCGAACTCGATGCCCTGGCCGATGCGGATGGGGCCGGAGCCGAGGACGACGACGCGCTTGCGGCCCGTCTCCACGCGCTCGTTCTCCTCTTCGTAGGTGCTGTAGTAGTACGGCGTGGCCGCCTCAAACTCGGCGGCGCAGGTGTCGACCATCTTGTACACCGGGCGGATGCCCCAGGCCTTGCGCAGCGCGCGCACCTCACCCTCGGTACGCCCCGTCAGCTCGCCGATCTTCCGGTCGGTGAAGCTGAGGCGCTTGGCCCGGCGCAGCGTCTCGCGGTCGAGCGGGGCGTTGCGGAGCGTCTCCTCGAACCGCACAATGCCTTCGATCTTATACAGGAAAAAGCGGTCGATCTTCGTCCGCGCGTGCACGTCGTCGACGCCCCACCCGCGGCGGAAGGCCTCGGCGATGAGGAAGAGGCGCTCGTCGTCGGCCGCCTCGAGCCGGCGGTCCATCTCCGCGTCGGAAACCGCCCGCAAATGGGGCAGCTCGAGGTGATCGGCGCCGATCTCCAGCGACCGCACCGCCTTCAGCAGCGACTCCTCAAAGGTCCGCCCGATGGCCATCACCTCGCCGGTGGCCTTCATCTGCGGGCCGAGGGTGCGGCTAGCATCGGTGAACTTGTCGAAGGGCCAGCGCGGGATCTTCGTCACCACGTAGTCGAGGGCCGGCTCGAAGGCGGCGTAGGTGCGGCCGGTCACCGGGTTGCGGAGCTCATCCAGCGTGTAGCCAATGGCGATCTTGGCCGCCATCTTGGCGATCGGGTAGCCCGTCGCCTTTGAGGCCAGGGCGCTCGAGCGGCTCACCCGCGGGTTGACCTCGATCACGTAATAGCGCGCGCTGTGCGGGTCGAGGGCGAACTGCACGTTGCACCCACCGCGGATGTCGAGGGCCTCGATGATGCGCAGCGCGGCGTCGCGCAGCATCTGGACTTCGCCGTCGGTAAGGGTCTGGCACGGTGCGACGACAATGCTATCACCGGTGTGGATGCCGACAGGGTCGAAGTTCTCCATGGTGCAGACGACGATGCCGTTCCCCGCACCGTCGCGCATTACCTCGTACTCAATCTCCTTGTACCCGGCAATCGACTGTTCGATCAGGCACTGGCGGATCGGACTGGCACGCAGCCCCGCGGCCACAATGGCACGCAGGGAGTCCTCGTCGCCGGCGATGCCGCCGCCCGTCCCGCCGAGGGTGTACGCCGGGCGGACGATCACCGGATAGCCGACGTCCTCGGCGAACGCGACGGCTTCCTCCACGGTGTGCACAATGGCGCTGTCCGGAACCGGCTCGCCCAGCTCCCGCATCAGGGCACGGAACTTCTCGCGGTCCTCGGCCTTCTGGATGGCGTCGAGGTCGGTGCCGAGGAGCTCCACCCCTTCGCGCGCCAGCACGCCCGCCTCGGCCAGCTCCACGGCCAGGTTGAGGCCAGTCTGCCCACCGAGGGTGGCGAGAAGCCCGTCGGGCCGCTCCTGGCGGATCACCTTCGTCACGAACTCCGCCGTCAGCGGCTCGATGTACACCCGATCGGCCATGTTCGTGTCAGTCATGATCGTCGCCGGGTTGCTGTTGATCAGCACCACCTCCAGCCCCTCTTCCTTCAGGGCCTGGCACGCCTGCGTCCCGGCGTAGTCGAACTCCGCGGCCTGGCCGATCACAATCGGCCCCGAACCGATGACGAGCACCTTTTTCAGATCAGCCCTGCGCGGCATGGCACACGCCTCCCTTCCGGCTTTGGGCGATGAGGGCGAGGAACCGGTCGAAGAAATCGCGCGTGTCGTGCGGACCCGGGGCGGCCTCCGGGTGGAACTGCACGGAGAAGGCGGGCAGCGTCTTGTGCCGGAGCCCCTCCACCTTGCAATGTTCCCGCACGACGAAGCCAAACACTGCCGGATGAACCGATTCAAAGTCGTCGCGGTTCACCCCGTAGTTGCCGATGAGCGGATAGGTCATCACGACGATCTGCCCGCAGTACGACGGATCGGAGAGCACTTCTTGGTAGCCGGTCATCCCCGTGTTGAACACCACCTCCCCGATCCGCTCGACCTTCGCGCCGAACGCCATGCCTTCCAAAACCGTACCGTCTTCCAGCACCAATCGCGCGCGCATGGGGATCACCCTTTCCATATGAAAAGGACGAAGGTTTTGCCTTGTCGTGTTCTTCCGACGAGTTTCCTGGCCGTTCCGTACCGGGTCCGCTTCCGGATGTCCCGTTCCGGCCCCCTTGGCCTAGAACCGCATCGCCGGCAGGGCGAACCGCGCCGGATCCTGCCACGTCACACGTCCTTCCAGCATCGTCAGCACCGGCCAGCCCTTCAGCCGCCAGCCGGCAAAGGGGGTGTTGCGTCCCTTGCTGGCAAAGGCGGCAGGATCCACTGCCCGCTCCGCCTCCCGGTCGACCAGCGTCAGGTCGGCCGCCGCGCCAACAGCCAGCCGTCCGTACGGCAATCCGTAGGCCCGCGCCGGCTTGACCGTCAGCCAGTCGACGAGCTGCTTGAGCGTGCAGATCCCCGTTTCCACCAGGTGCGTGTACAGGAGGGGGAAGGCCGTCTCCAGCCCGACGATGCCAAAGGGCGCCGCCGCCAGGTCCCGCACCTTCTCCTCCGCCGTGTGCGGGGCGTGATCGGTAGCGATGAAGTCGATCGTGCCGTCGAGCAACCCTTCGATCAGTGCCTCCCGATCCTCCCGCGATCGGAGCGGCGGGTTCATCTTCCAGTTGGCATCCGGCGCGGGGATGTCCGCGTCGCACAGGAGGAGATGGTGCGGCGTCACCTCGGCCGTCACCGGCACGCCCAGCGCCTTGGCCTGCCGCACGAGGGCCACCGATTCCTTCGCGCTGAGGTGCAGCGCGTGGTAGCGGCATCCCGTCTCCATGGCCAGGGCGATGTCCCGCGCCACGTGCACCGCCTCCGCCGAGGCGGGGATGCCCGGCAGGCCCCAGCGGCGGGCGAAGGCGCCGTCGTGCACCACCCCCGCCCCGGCCAGGGCCTCGTCCTCGCAGTGGGCGGCCACGACGAGTCCCAGCCGGGCCGCTTCCCGCATGGCCGCGCGCATCACGGCGGCGTCCTGCACGCCGCGGCCGTCATCGGTGATGGCCAGGGCGCCGGCATCGCGCAGGGCGCGGAAGTCCGCAAGCGCCCGCCCGGCCTGCCCGCGCGTAATGCAGGCGAAGGGGAGCACGCGCGCGGCGCCCTCCCGCTCCGCCTTCGCGCGCACCCAGCGGACAAGCTCCGGCCGGTCGAGGGGCGGGCGCGTGTTCGGCATGCAGGCCACGGTGGTGAAGCCGCCGCACGCCGCCGCCCGCGTGCCGGTGGCGATCGTCTCCTTCGCCTCGAAGCCCGGTTCGCGCAGGTGCACGTGCAGGTCCACAAGGCCGGGCAGGACGAGCAGGCCCTCCGCGTCGACCACGGTGCATCCGGCGTCCGGCAGCGCCAGCCCGAGGGCAGCAATCCGCCCGTTCGCCACAAGCACGTCCTGGCGCGTCGGATTCCCGTGTTCGTCCAGCACCCAGCCGCCGCGGATCAGGAGACCCACCCGGCATCCCCTCCCCGCACGGCCCGCTCGAGAACGGCCATGCGCACGGCCACGCCATTGGTCACCTGGCGGAAGATGAGCGAGCGCGGGTCTTCCACCAGCTCGTCGGCGATCTCCACCCCGCGGTTAACCGGCGCCGGGTGCAGGATCACCGCATGGGGCTTCATCCGCCGCGCCCGCTCCACCGTCAACCCGTAGCGCGCCAGGTAGTCCTCCGGCACCCCCGCCGGGTCGGCGTGGCGCTCCCGCTGCACGCGGAGCATCATCACCACGTCAGCCGTTTCCACCGCCTCGTCGACGGACACCACCTCGGCCAATCCGCCGTGGCCGTGCCACATGAGGTGCTCGGGTCCGGCAAAGAGTACGCGGGCACCAAACTTCGTGAGGGCGTAGAGGTTGGAGCGCGCCACGCGGCTGTGCCGAATGTCACCGATGATGGCCACCGTCAGCCCCTCCAGGCGTCCGAAGTGCTGGCGGATGGTCAGGAGATCGAGGAGCGCCTGCGTCGGGTGCTCACCCGTCCCGTCCCCGGCATTGACGAGGCGCATCGTCAGGCGCGGGGCCAGCTTTTCCAGCGCACCGGTCTCCGCCAGGCGCACCACCGCCGCCGCCACGCCCATCGCCTCCAGGGTCCGCAGCGTGTCGTAGAGGCTTTCCCCCTTCTGCACGCTGCTCGTCGCCGCGCTGAAGTTGAGCACGTCGGCCCCGAGGCGCTTGGCCGCCACCTCAAAGGAGAAGCGCGTGCGCGTGCTCGGCTCGAAGAACAGGTTGGCCACCGTCCGGCCGCGGAGAAGATCGCACCACTCGTTCGGCCGCTCCGCCCACCATTGGGCGCGATCCAGGAGGGCTGCGATGGTGTCCTTGGACAGGCTCTTGAGCCCGATCAGGCCGTATCCGGCCGCCGTGGCAGACGCATGGTCTCCCCGCCCCGCGGCAGCCGCCCGTTCCCGGATCGTCCCGTCCGTGTTGGTCATCTCCGACCACCGGGTTATGCTTGCCCTGTGCATGGGTGCTCCTCCTTTCGCCCGTTTCGTTATGACGCGTGCGCTTTCGCCGGCGGCGTTTCCGCGCTGCGTTCCGCCGGCCGCTTCCCCGGCAGGACGGCCTGCAGCAGCATGCCGAGGAAGGTGGCCATGGCGATGTTGTCGATGGCCAGGCCCGGCAGCTCCAGCTTAAAGCCTCCGATGCCCGTCACCAGCACCACCGCGGCAATGGCCATGGTGCGCCGGTCGGCAAAGTCGGTGCGGTGCTCGACGAACATGCGCAGCCCCTGCACGGCGATGATGCCGAAGAGCAAGATCATCACCCCGCCCAGGACCGGCTTGGGCGTCTGCTGCAGCATCGTGCTTAGCTTCTCGCAGAAGGCGAGGACGAGGGCGAAGAGCGCCGCCAGGGCGATGACGTGACGGCTGAAGACGCGGGTGATGGCCAGCACGCCAATGTTTTCACCGTAGGTGGTGTTGGGCGGACCCCCGAGGAAGGCAGCCAGCGCGGTGGCCAGTCCGTCACCCATCAGCGTGCGATGCAGGCCGGGATCCTTCATCAGGTTGCGCTCCATTACCTTCCCCGTCACCAGCAGGTGGCCAATATGCTCGGCCAGGGTAACAAACGCCACAGGCACAATCACCAGGGCAGCAAGCCACGCGGCCGGATCGGCCATCGCCGCCAGCACCTCGCCGACGAGGAGCTTCTGCTGCACGAAGGTGACCGGGTTAAGGAACCACCGGGACTTGGCGATGGCCGCCGCATCGATCATCCCGGGGTGGCGCAGTGCGGCGTAGGCATACCCCCCGACGATGCCCACGAGGACCGGAATCAGGGACAGGAAACCGCGAAAGACGGTCATCGCGGCGAGGGTCACCCCCAGGGTGACGAGGGCCACCTCGACGGCCGCCAACGAATACCGTTCCGGATCGACCGGATCGTGCACGGCCCAGTTGACCGCCACGGTGGCCAGGCTGAGCCCGATGACCGTGACCACCGCGCCGATGACCACCGGCGGGAGCAGGCGGTTCAGCCAGCGCACGCCCGTTTTGGCCACCACTACCGCCACAGCCACGTAGACGAGACCTGCCAACAGGCTGCCGAGGAGCGCTGCACCCTTGCCGTGCTGCGCCGACACCGTCAGGATCGGCCCGATGAATGCGAAGGACGAACCGAGGTAATTGGGCACCTTCCCGTTCGTCAGCGCCAGGAACAGCAGCGTCCCGAGGCCGCTGGTCATCAGCGCCACGCTAACGTCGAGGCCGGTAATAATCGGCACGAGCACCGTCGCCCCGAACATGGCAAACAGGTGCTGCACACTCAGGGGAATCAGCCGGCCGAGGGCCGGTCGTTCATGGACATCGACATAGCCTTTGCCGTCCATACGCACATCCTCCTTCTGGTGTTGCATCCCTGCGCCCCGCGCCCTTCACGCCGGAGTCCGTGTGCGCCGCGCACGGTGCGGGTTTGCCGTCCCGCGGCCGAGGGCGCCTTGGGCACGAAAAAAACCTCTTTGCGCGAGGCGCAAAGAGGTTGCGACGGGGCATGCCGCCAGTGGGCATGCAAGACGCAAACGGTGGCCGCCGGCTCCGTCGAACCCCTTCTCAGCCTCACGGGACTGAATTAAAAGGGTTCTTTCCAACCTGAAGGTCCACGTCCGAACCTTCGATACCGCTGCTGCTGTCCTTATGCGGTTGTCTCCCGCTTGTGCAGCACTACCTGGTCCTGGCCGTCCACCTCCACGAGCTGAACAGCGACGATTTCGTTGCGCGCCGTGGGCACGTTTTTGCCCACGTAGTCGGGGCGGATGGGCAGCTCGCGGTGGCCGCGATCAATCAGCACGGCAAGCTGGATCATGCGCGGGCGCCCATAGTCAATGATGGCGTCGAGGGCAGCGCGGGCGGTGCGCCCGGTGTACAGCACGTCATCAACCAGGATGATCGTCTTTCCCGTCACGTCAACCGGGATGTGTGAACCGCGCACCTCGGGCTGGTCCCCGTTCTTGAGCGACAGGTCGTCGCGGTAAAGGGTGATGTCCAGCTCCCCTACCGGTACCTGCACGCCCTCAATGGCCGCGATCCGCTCGGCCAGCCGCCGGGCAAGGTAGATCCCGCGCGTGCGGATGCCCACCAGCACGCAGCCGTCGACACCCTTGTTGCGCTCCAGGATCTCGTGGGCAATGCGCGTCAAGGCGCGGCGGATGGCCGCCTCGTCAAGGAGCACCGTCACGGTTGTCACCTCCCTCTTGCGGGCACAAAAACAGCGCTTTCCGCCGCGAGGCAGAAAGCGCGTCCCACGCTGTTCCATCGCCGGCGCACGCCGCTTGACAGCCGGCACGCCGGATGGCATCCACCCGGATCCTGCTTTGCCGTGCGAATCGCTTGTGGGAATCGCCGCCTTTTCAGCCTCACGGGACTGAACTTAAAGGCGCTGCACGTTCTCCTGTATTATCGCACGCGCCCCGGCAGCTGTCAAGCGTGACGCAGCTGGTCGATGAGCCGTGCCATGTCCTCCGGCAGGGGGGCATTGAACTCCAGGTACGCTCCCGTGCGCGGATGGACAAACCCCAACACCCCGGCGTGCAGGGCCTGGCCGTCGATGGGCAGCGTCCGGCGCGGCCCGTACTTCGGGTCACCGACCACCGGGTGACCGATAAACTTCATGTGCACGCGGATCTGGTGCGTGCGCCCCGTCTCCAGCTTCAGCTCCAGGAGCGTGTACGCGGGAAACCGTTCCAGTACTGCAAAGTGCGTGACGGCGCGCTTCCCCGATTTCGGCAGCACCGCCATGCGCTGGCGGTTTTGTGGGTCACGGCCGATCGGCGCGTCGATCGTCCCGCGGTCGTGGGCCACCTCCCCGTGTACCAAGG
>PKQU01000029.1 GCA_017577925.1 Bacillota bacterium | reverse complement strand
CGACCTGCGTAGACGTGGATGCTGTCGGATTGATGGACGGTACGGTAAACAATCCACGATTGTAAGCCGAACATTTCTGCGGTAAGCTTGTTCATAGGCGGTCGCGAGCCTCCTTCGGGATGTGGTGTGCTTAACTATCCCTTGGCTCGTCGACCGCCTTTTCCTCTTAGTTCCCACACTTTTTAGCGTAGAGCCCCCGGATACTTGACAAGGGTATGTCTTCCATTTTTATAATAGAGTCGAAGTGCAGAATTTCTATTATTCAATTGATTGTCGCAATTGATGTAGATAATGAGCCGGGAAGAGGAGACCAATATGAAGAGTAATAAATTGGAAATGGGGGGGTATATTTTTCCATTTCCTCACCTCTCCGCCAGTTGTATGCGCGGGTGATGGAACTGTATCCTCTTACGCACTGGTACCAACCCATTTATCGTTTGGAAAGCTGGACCGTTCTGGGATATGAAGCGCTGTTACGCCCGCTGGTGCAACCGGAGGCCACACCGATGCTCCTGTTCAATGAGGCCCAGCGACAGGGGCACCGCGCCGCATTAGATTGCTTGTCGCTGTGCAAGGCGTGGGAAACGGCACAATTCTCATCGGTCTACTTGTTCGTCAACGTCTTTCCGAACACACTGCTCGAGCCCGATTTTCTCGAATGGTGGGATGAGCACATTCCCTCGTCCCCGTCGCTTGTCTTAGAGTTGAGTGAACAGGAAGCGGTGACCGATTGGGCGGCGCTGCGCGACGTCGTGGGTGCGCTGCGCCGGCGCGGCGTGCAATTCGCCATTGACGACATCGGTGTGGGATATGCGTCGTTGCGCTATTGGCTGGAACTCGAGCCCGAGTTTGTGAAGCTGGACCGGTACTTTACGTATCGGCTGGCCCATGATGCCCGGAAGCAGCGTGTGGTGGGCGGAATTCTCTACATGCTCGATGGTACGCCGACGCAGCTGATCTTGGAGGGGCTTGAGGAACCGGAGGACCTGGCGGCGGCCAAGTACCTGGGGGTGCCGCTCGGACAAGGGTTCCTCCTGGGCCATCCGGTGCCGTTTTCGGGCTTCGGACGACGAAAAACGCGACCGGGCTGATCCGGTCGCGTTTTTTTTGTCGTCATGCGGGTATCAGGTGTTCACTGTGTGAGGTTACTCGGTGGCCACCGACTGGTCGGCCTGCAGTTTGACCGGCACGACCATCCGGAAGTGGCGGTCGGCCTCGGCGATAAGGCGCTGGATCGCTTCTGCCTTTTCGTGCTGGTCGGTGGCCTTCAGCTCTTCGACGTAGGCACCGAGGAGCTCGGCAATGTCAGCCTTGCCTTTCTCGTCGAGGGGCTTCAGTTCCACCTTGGCGCCCTTGGCAATCCGCCGGCGCAGCGCCGCCTCGTCCAGGCCCATCTCGGGGATGACGCGCAGGTACACGACGCCGCCGGTCATCCCGGAACAGATCCACGGACCGGGATCGCCGAGGACGACGGCGCGGCCGTTGGTCATGTACTCGAAGGCGAAGCCTTTGATGTTGGCCCGCGCGCCGATGTTGCCTAACTCGTCGCGCACCGGTTCCGTCAGCTCGCCACCGATCACCACGTCGGCGCCGGAGAGACGGATGCCGGCACGGGCGTCCGCGTTGCCCTGCACGATGAAGAGCCCCTTCTGGGCGCCGTAGCAGAAGCTCTTGCCGACCGACCCGTTCAGGAAGACGCCGTGCTTGTTTTTGGCCTTCAGGATGCTGACGCGACCGCCGAAGGCCATCTTGCCCACGCCGTCCTGGGCCCCGCCGCGCACGCGGATGTTGACCCCCTCGGCGTTAAAGGCGGCCAGGCCGTTGCCGGGCACCGAGCCGTCCTCGAAGGTGAGGGTTACCTCGGGCAGGTTGCGGTAGCTGCCGTCAAGGCGGCCGCGCACGCGGTAGCAGGAATAGAGGCCGCCCATGACGCGCGCGTTGCTGAGCACCGTGCGGAACGTGCGCCGCAGCGGGCGATCGGTGGAGACGTAGGTCTCTGCTTCCAGTTGTGCGCGCTCCGTTCCTGCGGCGACGAGGAGGCGGGCGGGCTGTTCGTCCTCGCGGAGGGCGGCGACGCGAAGCTCGTCGGGCATGGGCATCGGCGTGAGCAGGTGGCGCAAGTCAAGGCGCTCCAGGCCGCGCGTTTGCACCAGGAGGTCGGCGCGGCCGACCATGTCCTGGGTGCGCGCAAATCCGAGCTCGGCCGTCAGGCGGCGCACTTCCTCGCCGACGGCGGTGAAGAAGGTCTTGAGTCCCTCGACGGCGCGGTCGAACTCGCGCGGCACGAAACGGCGCAGGCCCTTTTCCTTGGCCTCCTCAAGGGAGTCAATCTGCGTGGCAATGCCCACGTGGCAGGTATCGAGGTGGCAGCCACGGCAGGTCGTACAGCCGATGGCCACCATTGCCAGCGTGCCGAAGCCCACGCGGTTGGCGCCCAGCAGGATCATCTTCACCACGTCGAGGCCCGAGCGCATGCCGCCGTCGCACCACAGCTCCACGCGGTCGCGCAGTCCGGCTTCGATCAGGGCGTTGTGGGCCGCCTTCACCCCGATTTCTGCCGGTAGGCCGACGTGCTGGATGGCATGGACGCGGGCCGCGCCGGTGCCGCCGTCAAAGCCCGACAGGTTGATGAAGTCGGCTCCGGCCTTGGCGATGCCGACGGCGATCGTCCCAATGTTCGGAACGATTGGGACCTTGACGGCCACCTTGGCCCGGTCATTGGCCTGCTTGATCTCGTAGATGATCTGCGCGAGGTCCTCGATGGAGTAGATGTCATGGTTGTTCGACGGCGAGATGAGGTCGGAGCCGATCGTCGCATTCCGCGCCGCGGCAATCTTCGCCGTCACTTTCGAGCCAGGTAGGTGCCCGCCCTCGCCCGGCTTGGCGCCCTGGCCGATCTTGATCTCGACGATGTTGGCGGCATTGGCCAGCTCCACATTCACCCCGAAACGGCCGGAGGCGATCTGGATGCCGCGGGTACGCAGGTACTTCCCGAGCATGTCTTTGATCTCGCCGCCCTCGCCGTTGAGGCTGATCATGTTGAGCTGTTCAGCCGCCTCGGCGTAGGCGCGGAAGGCGATTTCGTTCTGCGAGCCAAAGGACATCGAGCTGATGATGAGCGGCAGGCTGTGCTCGCCCACGCTGATGTCCACCTCTCTCGGGTCGAGAGGCGGGCGTTCCCGGCGGGCCTTTTCCAGGTTGAGGTCGGCCAGGTGGCGGATGGCGATCGGGTTGGTGCGCTCCTCGTTTTCCAGCTTGTCGGCGTATTCGCGATAGGCGATCTCCCCGGCGGCCAGTTGGCCGATCGACTTCCAGATGCGCGGGAAGAGGCGGAACAGCTTGGCCGGCTTGGCTGCATTGGAATGGAAGTCGTCGTAGCGCTTGCGGCTGTCCGCTTCCAGGTCGGAAAAGGACGTGCCGGCCGTCTCAGAACCGAGAAAGTTGGTGATGCCGAGCACGGCGGCCACCTCGTCGCGCAGGCCGATGGACGCAAATTGCCGCGTGTAGCCCCGCAGCTCATGCACGCCGAGGGTGGAGATCACCTTCTCGATCCCCTTGGTGAGGGCGTGGTACAGGTTGACGACAGATGCTGCCGCCTCGCCGTTCTTGCCGCCGGACACCGTGGCAAAGAGGAGGTAGGGGCTGACGGCGTCGGCACCGAACCCGCAGGCGAGCACCAGGTCATGCAGGGAGCGGATGGCTCCCGAGCGCAGGATAATGCCCGCGCGGCGGCGCAGGTTGCCGTTGCCGGGCTCGGCCTGCTTCAGGGCCGTGTCGATGGCGGCCAGGCACAGGTGCGGGTCGATCCAGTAGCGGCCGTCCTGGTGGCACGGCGAATCGTCGAGCAAAATGAGTGTTGCCCCGGCCCGCACCGCCTCGACTGCTTCGTCGGCCATGGCCTTCAGGGCGTCCCGCATCGACTGCCCGTCGACGAAGAACGTGCCGATGGTGTGCACGCCGCCGCCCACCTTGGCGAAGTGGGCCAGTACTTCCTCAAAGGACCACGTGCCGAGCCGGCGTGCCGCTTCCTGCCCCAGCGGTCCTTCCAGGAGGATGGGGGAAGGCAGCTCGAGAACGTCGCCGCGGTCTTCGGCCGTAGCCAGGGTGGGCCGGCGGCCGATCACCACCCGCGTGGAGAAGTGCTCCATTTCCCGCTCGCGGTCGATGGCCGGATTCGTCACGACGGCGACGCTTTCCTTGATGTAGTCAGCGATGTTCTGCCGTTCCCTGGCCAGCGCGGCGAGGGGGGCGTCATGGCCGAGGGAGCGGATGGGTTCGGCGCCGCTTGCGGCCATTTGCTCGGCCAGCTGGATCTGCTCGCGTTCCCAGCCAAAGGCGGCATAGAGGTTGTTCGTCACGTCCAGGATGGGTTCCCGATGTTCCACCTCCGCCGGCGGCTGGCCGACGTCCAGACGATGGCGGAACCCGCGGAAGTCGACCTTTTGCGCTAGGCGGCGGTACACTTCCTCCTGCAGCTCGTGGTGGGCAAACCGGCGGATACCGCCTTCCGGGAGCAGCTGGACGCCCACCTTTTCCCCGGGGGCGAGGGGCTTGGGTTCGGCCACCATTTCCGTGACCGGGATGAGCCCCTGTTCCGAGGAGAAGTAGAGCGCACGCTCGTCCTCCACCATCCACAACGGGCGCAGCCCCAGAGCGTCAACGCTGAAGACGCATTCGTCCTTGTAGCGGGAGACGATGCCCGCCGGCCCCTGGGCGAAGTGGCCCCAGGTCTCGCGGATGTAGGCGTACAGATCCTGCAGCTCGGGCCGCAGCTGCTTGATTTCGTTGATGATCGGCGGGAACAGGAACTCCATCGCCTCGAATAGCGTCAGGTTGTAGCGGTGGATGAGTGTTTCCGCTGTCCGGTTGAGGTTTTGCGAGTCGCTGCCGCCTTCCACCAGCGGAACGCCGAGCATTTCAGCCTCTTCCTCCAGACGGGTGATCGTGTTGATCTCCCCGTTGTGCCCGAGGAGGGTGAAGGGCTGCACGCGGAAGAAGTTGGACAGGGTGTTGGTCGAGTAGCGGTTGTGGCCGATCGTCACCGTCGACTGGAACTCGGGACGGCCGATGTCGTGGAAGTACTTCGGCAGGATGCCGGCCGCCCCCATCACCTTGTAGGCGACGGTGTGATTGCTCAGGGAGGCCACGTGCACACGGTGCGCCGCCTCGATGGCCACGTGCAGCTCAAAGAGGTTGGCCTCCAGGGAGCGCGTCCGGTCGACGTTCTCGGCGAGGAGGGCTACCTGCCAAAAGACGGGAGATTCCTTGCGGGCGTTTTTGCCCAGCACGGCGGGATTGACGTTGTCCACTTCTTCGCACAGCAGGGCAAAGCCCGCCGCTTCCAGCCGCGCGCGGATGTCGGCCATCACCGCCTCGCGGTCGAGATCGCGCGGGATGAAGATATGCCCGACGGCAAAGCGCTTGTCGAAGGCCAACTCGCCGCTCTTGCCGGCCGCCAGCAGTTTTTGCGCCCACAGCGTGCGCGGAATGTCGCAGAGGATGCCGCAGCCGTCACCTTCGCCGTCGATGAAGCCGGAGCGGTGCTCCATCTTGATAAGGGCATCCAGGACGCGCAGGATGTTCTCGTGGGACGGCTTCCCGTCTTTCTCGATCACACAGACGATACCACAGGCATCGTGCTCGGTGAGGTGGTGATTCCGAAAACGGGTGATCTCACGCTGGACAACGTTCTTGTGTTTCATCATTTTGGGGTCAGGGCGAGCTGACCGCTTCACCTCCTATCCGAAATGGTCGAAGGGGAAGGAAAAGTTTCTCTATTCCGTCTGTTTTCCAGATCTCGACATATCGTTCGGGAATCGTTGTCCGCCAGCGAGGGCGGCGTGCACACTCCATGCAAGGAAACGCTTCTGACTGTCCCGCAGGTGTCGGTGGGACACGCAGGGGACGTACGGAAAAAGTTAAGTATAGCATAGCATGACAAGGGGATCAGCACAATAGGGGGACGTTGATTTTTATGCAGTTGAAAGCGTTTTTATTCCGTTTCCACAACTTTTTATCTTGCGCGTCGGAATCAAAACCGAATGAAATTGGGATAAATAAGGAAAATGTTCGGATATTACACGAAAACAAACCCGCGCCCCTTTCCGGAAAGGGGCGCGGGTGACACCGTGCGGACGTGTTTACAATTGGGCGAAAGCGCGGTCGACCGCTTTCACGGTGTAGGCGATGTCGTCTTCCGTGTGGGCGAGGGTAATGAACCACGCCTCGTACTTGGACGGTGCGAGGTATACCCCCTGGTCGAGCATGAGATGGAAGAACCGGGCAAAGCGTTCCCCGTCGGAGGCCTGCACGTCGGCGTATTGTTTCACGGGACGGTCGGTGAAGTAGACGGCGAGGGCACCTTTTACCCGGTTGACCTGCACCGGGATGCCGTGGCGCGCTGCCGCCTCCTCAATGCCCTCCTGCAGCAGGCGTCCGAGGCGGTCGAGGTGCTCGTAGACCCCCGGCTCGCGCAGCACCTCCAGGCAGGCGATGCCGGCGCGGATCGACGCCGGGTTGCCGGCCATCGTTCCGGCCTGGTACGCCGGGCCGAGGGGCGCCACCTGTTCCATGATCTCACGCCGCCCGCCGTAGGCACCGATGGGCAGCCCGCCGCCGATGATCTTGCCGAGGGCGGTCATGTCGGGGACAAAGCCCAGCAGGTCTTGCGCGCCGCCGTAGTGGAAGCGGAAGGCGGTGATCACCTCGTCGTAGATGACGAGAGCGCCGCATTCGCGGGCGATGCGGTGGACGGTATCGAGGAAGCCGGGCTCCGGTGGGACGATACCGAAGTTGCCGACGATGGGCTCGACCAGCACCGCCGCCACTTCACCGCCCCATCGGTCCATCGCTTCGGTGTAGGCGACGGGGTCGTTGTAGGGGACGGTGATCACCTCGTTGGCGATGGACTGGGGGATACCGGCGCTGTCGGGAATCCCGAGTGTGGCAGGACCCGAACCGGCGGCGACGAGGACAAGGTCGGAGTGGCCGTGGTAGCAACCGGCAAACTTGAGGATCTTCGTCCGCCCGGTGTACGCGCGGGCCACGCGGATGCACGTCATCACCGCCTCGGTACCGGAGTTGACGAAGCGGATCTTCTCCATGGAGGGGATGGCCTCGCGCAACATGCGGGCGAAGGTGATCTCCCATTCGGTCGGCGTGCCGTACAGTGTACCGTTTTGCGCCGCCTCGCAAATGGCCCGCGTGATGTGCGGGTGGGCGTGGCCGCAAATGATCGGACCAAAGGCGGCCAGGTAGTCGATATACCGGTTGCCGTCGGCATCCCAGAAGTAGGCGCCCTCGGCGCGAACCATGAACACCGGCGCCCCGCCGCCGACGGCCTTGAAGGAACGAGAGGGGCTGTTGACGCCGCCGACGATAACGTCGAGGGCTTGTTCGTACAGTTCGGCAGATCGCATGCGCTTCATCACGGTTCCTCCTTTCGGCCGACAGGGATTGGGATGTTCGGGGTTGAGGGCGTCCTCGCTCATTGTACCGCACCTTTTTTATAATGGAAGGAGAACGTTTGGTGAACTTGCGGGGAGGTGCACGGGCGATGGAAAAGCTACAGGCCCTCATCGAGATTCCGCGCGACAGCCGCGAACGGTACACCTGGAACGAGGCGAAGCGCGCGTGGGTGGTGTCGGAGGCGCTGGAGGTGACCTGTCCGGAAAACTACGGCCACATCCCCAAGACGATCGGCAACGACGGAGAGCCCCTCGACATCGTCGTGCTGACCGATCGTCCCCTCCTCGTCGGCAAACCCTTTGTGTGCCGCCCGATCGGCATCCTCTTGCGCAAGGACGGCGACCACAAGCTCCTGGCCGTGCCGCTGAACGAGCGGCGGTGGAAAACGCCCGAAGATATCCCGAACTGGCGCCGCATTCGATTGGAAGCCTTTCTTACCATCTCCAGCCCGCTAACCGGTTACGGCGACGAGGAAACGGCGATGGAGGTGTTGACCGAAGCGCGGCTCCGCTACCTGCAAAAGCACGGTCTGGACTGAGTGACAGAGAAGGGATGGGGTATGTATCGCATCGAAGCACGCAACTTGACCAAAACGTTTAAGACCCACAAGAGCCGCCCCGGGTTGCTCGGGGCGCTTCGCGATCTGTTCACGCGCCAGTACACCACCATCACCGCCGTTAACGGCATCGACTTGCTGGTTGAGGAGGGGGAGATGGTTGGCTATATCGGCGCCAACGGGGCCGGCAAATCGACGACGATCAAGATGCTCACCGGCATCCTGATGCCGACGGCCGGCTTCTTGCGCGTCAACGGCATGGATCCGCACCGCGAGCGCGAACGGTTTGTCCGCACCATCGGCGTGGTGTTCGGCCAGCGCAGCCAGCTGTGGTGGGACCTGGCTGTTCAGGAGTCGTTTCGCCTCCTGCAGCACGTCTATCGCGTTCCCGACGACGTGTACCGCCGCCACATGGGCTACGTGATCGAGGTGCTGGACATCGGTGACCTCCTTGACCGGCCCGTACGCAAGCTCTCCCTCGGCCAGCGTATGCGCTGCGAGTTAGCGGCGGCCTTCGTGCACAACCCGCCGCTTCTCTTTCTCGACGAGCCGACGATCGGCCTTGATGTGCTGATCAAGATGAAGGTGCGCGAGTTCTTGCGTGAAATGAACCGCACCTATGGAACGACGATTCTTCTCACCACCCATGACCTGTCGGATATCGAGGCCCTCTGCTCCCGCGTGGTGATGCTCGACAAGGGGCGCATCCTCTACGACGGCAGCCTCGAGGAGTTGCGCCGGCGGTGGGCAGAGGAAAAGCGGGTGGTGGTCGAGTTTGCCCGACCGGTGCCCGTTGAGGACCTGAACCGCCATACGGCGGACTTGCCCGTCACTTGGGAGCAGGAGCACCCGTATCGCAGCCGGGCCGTGCTGCATCAGGGGGACGGGGCCTTGGTGTCCAGCCTGTTGGCCCGCCTCCAGACCTATCCCGTGACCGACGTACGCGTCGAGGAGACGAGCACGGAAGAGATCGTCAGCCGCATCTATGCCGAGGGGATGGCCCGTGCGTAGCCCGGAGCGGAACCCCTGGTGGTGGTGCCGGCCCGCCGCTGGTCTGGCGCGGATGTGGACGGCCCTCCGTCCCTACGTCGAATGGGTGCGCCTGCGCTTTTTGCTGATGCTGGCCTACCGGGTCAACTACTACAGCGGCATTGCCGTCTACACGATCAACATCGGGGCGTACTACTTCTTGTGGAAGGCCTTGTACCAGGGGGAGACCACCCTGGGCGGGCTGACGGCCACCCAGATGACCACCTATGTGGCCGTGGCTTGGATGGCACGCTCCTTCTATTTCAACAACGTGGACCGGGAGATGGCGCAGGAGATCCGCGAAGGACGCGTGGCCGTGGAGCTGATTCGCCCCTACAACTACCTGGTGGTCAAGGCGATGCAGGCGTTGGGCGAAGGGCTCTTTCGGCTGTGCTTTTTTTCGGTTCCGGGTATGGTGTTGGTCTCCTTCCTGTTGCCGGTGGATCTGCCCGAAAGTCCGCACACCTGGGGGTTGTTTGCCCTCAGCCTGCTGCTGAGCTTTGTCATCAACACCCAGCTCAACCTTCTCACCGGTCTCATGGCCTTCTTCCTGCTCAACAATGAAGGCCTGATGTACGCCAAGCGCGTCGTCGTCGACCTGTTTTCCGGGCTCATCCTTCCCCTTTCCCTCTTTCCCGAATGGGCGCGGGCGATCCTCGTCCTCTTGCCGTTCCAGGCCATCAGCTATCTGCCCACAATGATCGTCACGGGGGCGTGGACAACGGCGCAGATTGAGCAGGCCCTGCTCGTGCAGCTGGTGTGGAGTCTCCTGCTTGTCGTGCCGATCCGAGCGCTGTGGGTCTTGGCCCGCCGGAAGCTGGTGGTGCAGGGGGGATGACGGACGTGTGGCGGTTGCTTTCCCTGTTTTGGGTGTACTTGGCCCAGTACCTCAAGGCGCGCATGGCCTACCGGTACGATTTTCTTGTGCAGGGGCTCACCGATGTGGTCTGGCAGCTGGTCAACCTCGTCTTCATCCTGGTCGTCTTTACCCACGTCCCGACGCTGGGCGGCTGGAGTCGCGACGAGATCCTGTTCATCTATGGGTATTTCCTCGTCCCGTACGGGATTTTTGCGTGCCTGTTCAACCTGTGGGACTTTCAGGAGCGCTACATTCTCCGCGGTGAAATCGACCGCGTCCTGACACGTCCGATCCACAGCCTTGCCCAAGTGTGCCTGGAAAACCTGGATCCCGAGGCCTTGTTCGGCGTGGTGACCGGCCTGATCATCATGGGCTATGCCGGCTATCGGCTCGGTCTCGATTTGACGTGGTATGACCCGCTGGTGTTCCTCCTGCTCGTGGTGGGCAGCGTGCTCGTGTATGCCGGCATCTACGTGGCCATTGCCGCCATCGGCTTTTTCGCCGACGCCAAGACGGGCATCGCCCCGATGGTGTGGAACCTCCAAAACTACGGCCGCTACCCGGTCGACATCTACAACCGCCTGATCCGCATTGTGCTCACCTGGATCCTGCCCTTCGCCTACGTCGGCCTGTACCCGTCGTCCTACTTCCTGGGGCGGGAAACCTACTACGTTTATGCTGCCGCCACGCCGGTGGTGGGGGCGGTCGTCTTTGCCCTCGGCCTGTGGGCGTGGAACGCCGGCGTGCGGCGCTACCGGGGGGTTGGGTCGTAGCGGGGCGTTTGGGTGGGAGGCCGGTGCGGCGTCACCGGGGGTGTCATGGATGAACCGGCGACAGGCGAGGTATAATGGAAAAGACAGGCGGACCGCTGGGACACGAGGAGGGGACAGGAGATGGACGAGTTGACCGTTGGGCAACCGGCGCCCGATTTCACGCTGCCTGCCACGGGAGGGAAAACCCTCTCCCTGTCGGACTTTCGGGGCCGGAACGTGGTGCTGTACTTCTATCCGAAGGACATGACGCCGGGGTGCACGCGCGAGGCGGCCGATTTTTCGCGCCTGGCCGACGCTTTTGCCGCGGCCGATACCGTGATCTTGGGCGTCAGCACCGATGATGTGGCGTCCCATGAAAAGTTTGCTGCCAAACACAACATTCCCTTCCCGCTTCTCAGCGACACCGAGGCCGAGGTTTGCCGGCGCTACGGGGTGTGGAAGGAGAAGAAGAACTTCGGGAAGACGTACATGGGCATCGAGCGGTCCACCTTTGTCATCGACCGTGGGGGGAACATTGCGAAAATCTGGCGCAAGGTGAAAGTGGACGGCCACGCCGAAGAGGTGCTGGCGTTCGTGCGCGAGCACCTGGCCTGAAAGGAAGGAGGCCGGGCGGGATGGCCGGCTCCCGCCGACGGGAAAACGGCAGAACATTCACACGTTAGGAGAGGAGAGACACGTGCGCATCTACACGCGTTCCGGAGACAAAGGGGAGACGTCGCTGATCCACGGGGTGCGCGTGCCCAAGCACGCGGCCCGCGTAGAGGCGTACGGGACGTGCGACGAAGCCAACTCGTGCATTGGTCTGGCGCTGGCCTTGCTGCCCGCCGGCCCCGAATGGGACGAGGTGCGTCGGCAGCTGGCTGTGGTGCAGACGAAGCTGTTCCACGTCGGGGCGGAACTGGCCACGCCGCCGGACAGGCCAGTCGGCTGGCCGATCGGCGACGACGACGTGGTTGCCCTGGAGCGGCAGATCGACACCTTGGAGGTCCAGCTCCCCCCGCTGGCGAACTTCATCCTGCCGGGAGGGCATCCGGCCGGCGCCGCGCTGCATGTGGCCCGCACCGTCGTGCGGCGGGCCGAGCGGGCGGCGGTGCGCGTGGCAGCCGAGGAGGCCATCAACCCCGTTGTCGTCCGCTATCTAAACCGGCTCTCCGACTATCTGTTCGTGCTGGCGCGCTATGTCAACCAGCGATTGGGCTGCCCGGAACCAACGCTGCACGAGGGGGATGAGGATTAGGGGAGAAGGGATTGGGCCGTGGGTGCGGCCGCGTATGGTACGGCGGCGCAGAACAAGCCCCCATCCGCCTGACGGATGGGGGCGATTTGCGTGTTCGGCAAGGCACAGGGGTTCCGGAACTATCGGTACAGCCGACCGAGGGGGAAGGCGCGCGCCTCCGTCTCCCCTTCGAGATGGCCCCAGGCCATTACGCCGCGAACAAAGTCCAGGCGGAAGGGCCGGTCTTCGCCGACGACGCGATACGTCTCCCCGGGGCGAAAGGCGCGCGGGTCGCACAGGTACGATTTGGCCAGGAAGAGGCGCTGCTCCAGCACCTCTGCTTCCGCCATGAGCCCCTGGTTGCGCTTGGTTTCCACATCCCGTTGCAGGCGGTCGATTTCCCGCCGCAATTCGTCGGGCGTCAGGTCGCTTAGCCGTCGGTTCATGGTCGTCCCTCCTCAGACATGGGAAGACGGGAGATGGTATACTAAGACGGTGGGCGGTCCGAAAGGGAGCGACAGTGGCTGCCAAGGCGCGCAGGTCAAGGGAGGAATCGGCATGGGCAAAGGTCATCGGTCGCGTACCGCACGCCATGCAGCGGATGTACCGGTTGCCACGGTGTTGCGGGAGCTCGAAGCATTATACCCCGAAGCCCGCTGCGAGCTCAACTTTCGCAATCCGTTCGAGCTCTTGATTGCGACGATCCTCTCGGCTCAGTGTACGGACAAAAAGGTGAACGAGGTCACGGCGACGCTGTTTGAAAAGTACAAGCGGCCGGAGGACTACCTTCGCTTGACGCAGGAGGAACTGGAACGGGAAATTCGCGGGCTAGGGTTGTATAAGAATAAGAGTAAAAACATCCTGGCGACGTGCCGCATTCTGCACGAGAAGCACAACGGCGAGGTGCCCCGCACGCGGGAGGAGCTGGAAGCCCTGCCCGGCGTGGGGCGAAAGACGGCCAACGTGGTCCTTTCCAACGCCTTTGGGGTGCCCGCGATCGCCGTCGACACCCACGTGTTTCGCGTGGCCAACCGAATCGGGCTGGCTCAATCCGACGATGTTCGTGAAACCGAGGAACAGCTGATGGCGGTGATCCCGAAGGAAAAGTGGTCACAAGCCCATCACTGGCTCATCTGGCACGGACGTCGCATCTGCACGGCGCGCAACCCCCGCTGCAGCGCGTGTCCCATTCGCCCGCACTGTCGCTACGCGCAGGAAACCCGAAGCGCGGCCGCCGGGTCGTTCAGTTGACAAGGGATAAAGGGAAACGTAAACTATCTATAAAGATTGATAAGAATTTTAAAGGGGCGTACCAGCCAATACCTGATGGTTTTTCTTCTTGATGGGAGTGCACACCCATGCGTTCACATCGGCTCGAAAAAGCGATTGAGAAGTTGAAAGCCAATGGCGTGCGCATCACGCCGCAGCGGTACGCCATTCTGGCGTATCTGATCGAGAGCATGTCCCACCCTACGGCCGACGAGATCTACAAGGCCCTGGAGAAACAGTTTCCGAACCTGAGCGTGGCCACGGTGTACAACAATCTGCGCCTCTTCAAGGAAGCGGGTTTGGTGCGGGAATTGACATACGGGGACAATTCCAGCCGTTTTGACGCCAATATGAGCGAGCACT
>PKQU01000186.1 GCA_017577925.1 Bacillota bacterium | reverse complement strand
CGCGCACAGGCGTTACGCGGAGGCGCATCACGTCGCCAGTTGACCAAACCGTCTCAACGTCTGGTAGACCGCTGACTCGAACTCGATGAAGCCCAGGTACGACGCCACGTCGTGGAACGAGAAGATTTGGGAAGCCCAAAGCCCACCGATCTCGTTCTTGCGGTCAATCCTCGACGACCTTGCCAACCCAGTCAATGTTGACACCATCGTTCCAGCGCTCGCCGGGCTCAAACAGCAACACGCTTTTGATCGAGGCAAAGGTGCTCGTGAGGATGGACGGAATTTCCTTTGCCCGGCGATAGCTTCGATCCGCATGACTGAAAAACTCGTAGCCGAAGCCAGCGGTTAAGGGTAATGTCGGTTTTGGGTTGTTGTTCGGGCTTTTGCGAACAATCGCCTCCGCCACAACCAAAGCGCCGCCGTCGGCCAAAAGGCGCCGACGCCGGCGCGCTCCCTTTCGGTGTACGAACACGTTGTCCTATACCATGTAGAGGCTTTTCTTGTCATTTTTGCGAAAACGGACAGGTATCCTGGCGATTTTCCCATCCCTGTGGTAACCTAATCTTACCACCCGGACGGCGGAACCGACAGGAAACCGCCTGTCCCAAAAAACGCAAGGGAGGAAAGTCGAGTGAATCCATCCCCGATTCGCCAAGCACCCGACCAACTGCGCTCAAATCCCCTCGGCCTGGATGCCCCCAGCGTCAAGGCGACGGTAGAGGAGCTCAACCGCACGCTGGCCACGCTGTATACGCTGTACCACCAGGTGAAGAAGCACCACTGGGTGGTGGAAGGGCCGGAATATCTGCCGTTGCACGAGTTCCTCGACGAGTGGGCAGCCCAGCTCTTGAAGGACGCCGATGAGGTGGCCGAGCGCATCACCGCCCTGGGCGGCTATCCGGTTTCTGGCCCGGCCGAACAGGAAAAATTGGCCCTCATCGCCATGGAACCGGAGGGGGTCTACGCCTTACGCGCCATGCTGGAAAAAGACCTCGCCGACGGCGGCAAACTGGTCGCCGCCCTGCGCCAGTACGCCCAAGGGGCGGCCGCGCGCGGCGACTTCGGAACCGAATACCTGCTCAAAGGCATTCTCCTCACGCAGGAGAAAATGCTCCACCACCTGGAACACTTCCTCGGCGACGACACACTCGTGCGCGCGCTCCTTCCGTAACCGCGCGCACCCTCTCCCCATTCACCATCCGTATGAACGGCCTCGCAGGAAGGCCACGCCCCCGCATTTCGGCGGGGGCTTGCTTTTTGCGCGGTCTCGCCTTCACCCCTCGAGCAATTCCAGAAGCCGACGCGCCGGCGCCTTGTCGCGAAACAGCGCGTCCAGAAGGCGCCGCTCGGTTACCACTCCCGCCCTTCGTCCCCCGGCGCGCAGCTCAAACCGGTGATACCGTCCCCGCTTGATGTGCCGAAGGGCCTCGAGCACCGTCCACGAGCTGTCGGCCGTAACCACACGCAGCGGTCCGCTGCCACCCCGCCGCCAGCGGGCGAAGAGAAAGCGGACAAAGCGCATCCGGCGTTCACGATAGCCCCCGGCCGCCTCGCGGTAGAGCCACAAAAACAGCAAAAACAGGTGCAGCCGAGGATAGGGCGCTGTCCATGCCCATACCAGAGCCAGGAGCGCCACCGCGGCGCTCCAGCTAAAGGTGATCGTCAGGGCAAGGCGGTACGGACAAGCCAGCGAGGCCACAGCGTGCACCACCCGTCCGCCGTCGAGAGGCCAGATGGGAAGCAGGTTGAAACCGGCCAGCCACAGGTTGGCCGTGGCAAACTGGCGCGCCCATGCCTCCGGCCACAGCTCCCCTGCCGCGCACGCCCAGGCAAAACCGGCCATGGCGCCGTTAACCGCCGGCCCGGCCAGCGCGACAACCATCTCCTCCCGGGGCGAATACTGCCCCACCTCGTCATCGGTTTCCGCCACCCCGCCAAAGGGAAACAGCGTCAGGGCGCGAAACCGCCACCCGTACGCACGCCCGGTCAACACATGGCCCAGCTCGTGCATCACCACCAGCGAAAGGAGCAGCACGGTTTCCACGAACGCACCGGTCAACACCGCTGCCCCGATGACCAACCAAAACAGGGGATGCACGCGGATGGAGATGCCGGAGGCGTTACTCAAAGGCCATCACGCCGGCCGGGTCGACGGGTTGCCCGTCCTTCTGCAGGGAGAAGTACAACAGCCCTTTGGCCTGACCCTCACCGGCCACCGTCCCCAGTTCATCGCCGGCGCGCACCCAATCGTCCTTTTTCACCCGCAGCCGGCCCAGATTGGCATACCGCGAAACATACCCCCCGGGATGGCGGAGCACGACCGTGTATCCCGCCCCCTCTTGTTTTCCCGCAAACAGGACGAGCCCTTCTGCCGATGCCCGAACGGCGGCCTCCGGGGTCGCCGAGATCCACACGCCGGGATGGTTGCTGGAGAAGGGCGTGTAGATCTTGCCGGCTACGGGCGCGCGAAAGTCCGGGGACGCGGGAGGCGTTTTGTCGCCGATGACGGGCAGAAGGGTGGGCAGGGCATCGATGTGCGCCTTGTACCACGCGGCCACGCCCTGAAAATCGAAATCGCGCACCAGCGCCTCGCGGACAACGTGCCGCGCCGCATCACCGTGCGCTCCGGGCCACTGCTGCACCGTCCATCCGGCCGCCAGCACGACGGCCGCCACTCCCAGCTGGAACCGCAGGCGGCGTGCGGGAAGAACGCGCCTCCGGCGTGAATCGAGGGAGGCAGCCGGCGGGAGATCCCATTCCAGACGGCCGCCATACGGCCACGAACCGCCGGGCAGCTCATCCTCGTCGCGTTCGCGAACGTCGGGCACCCCGCGGCCGCCGAGGAGAATTTGGCGCATTCGCGCGTGTCGACGCTGTTTGAGGCGGTCACGATCAAACCACACAAGACCTTCCCCCTTGTTCATCCCGCTCTACTCTCATGCCTATGAGGGGAAGGGACAACCCAGAACGGCCAACCGCCCCTAGTCGAAAATCAGCTCGCGCCGGCGCATGTGGATGTTCAGCACCAGCCCGATGGTCACCAGGTTGGTGAGCAAGGAGCTCCCCCCGTAGCTGAGGAACGGCAGCGGAATTCCGGTGATGGGCATGAGCTGGATGGTCATGCCGATGTTTTCGAAGATCTGAAACACGTACATCCCCACGATTCCGGACACCACATAGGCGCCGAAGGGATCCTTGCACGTCATGCCGATCCGCACCAGGCGATAGATGAGAAGGAAAAACAGCAAGATGAGCAGGCTGGCCCCCACGAACCCGAGGCGTTCGGCGATAACGGTGAAGACGAAGTCGGTCTGCCCTTCTGGCACCCACCCGTAGCGGGCCTGGGTCGGCTCGTTCAGGCCGCGCCCAAACAACTGGCCCGACCCGATGGC
>PKQU01000185.1 GCA_017577925.1 Bacillota bacterium | reverse complement strand
ACCGCATCTGGGTCTGGCTGTCGGAAAGGTACCGGTTCACGTCGCTGGCAAACCGGTAAAACAGGATGCCGAAGCACACCGTGTAGAGCAGCACGGTGAACAGAACGATGGCGGAGATGGATGAGGAAAGTTTCCATTTGAGCGACAGGGTGCGCCACCACTGTTTCATCGATGAGAAGCACCTCCTACAGACCCTGCCGGAGGGGGGCCATGGATGAATGCGTTTCCAAAATCTCCGCTCCATTATAGTTGGTGGCAAAGTCAGGTTCAATAGGGCGAAAAGCCTACGCTGCTTTCCGTCCGTTCATGAGATGTTGTTTTTCTAACATGAGTGGGAGATAAATTGCGGTATTATGGAATAAAAAAGGCCGAGCCGTTTCTGCCTTCCGCAGCATTGTCCAAAAAAGAAAAAGGAGAGCGGCACCCACTTCAATCCAGTTGCCCGCAGGCCCCATCGGCTGGTTGCGGTACACGGTAAAGCCCAGGGTTTCCGTCCAGAAGGCCAGTGCTTTTTCCTGATCTTCCACGTAAATGGTGACGGTGGCGATTTGTTTGATCATGGTTTTCCTCTTTTTCGTTCGCCTTGTCCCTCTCCGCAACTCCCTTGACAAGGTGGATTATGTATGGTAGTGTTTATCGTGTCAGGCGAACAATCCAAACATGCGTCGTGCGGGAGTGGCGGAATTGGCAGACGCGCTAGACTCAGGATCTAGTGGCCGTTGAGGCCGTGGAGGTTCAAGTCCTCTCTCCCGCACCACCCCTCGCGAGCAAGTCGGACGTCGGTCCGGCTTTTTCTTTTTTCTTGCGTGAGGACGATGCCCCCCCGCCCGGCGTGGACGGCGGGCGGGGGGGATGGAGGTCGGAAATGGAGGTCGGAATCGGTGGGGGGTTGCCGATCAATTGGCTGCGGCCGCCGGCACCACTGAGGCGAGGCGGTCGTAGAGCCGCTTCAGCGCGTCGACTGCCGCGTCGAGGTTTTCGGCGTCGACGGTCGCTTCGAAACGCTCGACGTACCGCTGGCGGGCGTGGCGGTAGCGCGGGTCGTACCAGTGCTCGAGGAGCAGGCGGGCCGCCGTGGCGAAATCATAGCGGTCAAGGGCTTCGTGGATGGCGGCGCGGATGGTGCGTTCCAAGCGCTTTTCAATCGATGCGAGGGCTTCGCGCCACTGGATTCGGACCGTTTCCGGGTTGAGCGGGGCGTATTCTGCCACGATGCGTTGCACCCGCGTTTCGAGTGTGGCCGTCAGCCACACGTGGATTCCGGTTTCCTTCCGTTCCATGATCCATTTTGGGGTCATCAGCTTTCCGATCCGTCGGCTTTCGGCTTCGAGGAAAATGAAGGGCCTGTCCCCCAAGCGATCCAGTGTTTCAAAGAGATAGGCTTCATAGAGCGGCTGCGACGGCTGGCTCCCGAGGCCGATATGGCCAAACACCGAACCGCGGTGGGATGCGCAGGCTTCCAAGTCCAGCACCGGATAGCCGTCGGCGGCGAGGCGTTGGAGGATTTCCGTTTTGCCCACACCCGTGTTGCCGTGGAGGACGATGAAGCGGCCGTTCCAGGACGGCGCTTCATGGAAGGCGAGCACATGGCGCCGGTAGGCTTTGTAGCCCCCGACCAGGCGCAGGGCGGGAATGTCCATGAATTGCGCCATCATCGACACGAATTTGCTGCGCAGGCCGCCGCGCCAGCAATAGATGACGGGAGTCCGGTCGCTTGCGAGGTTCCGGATGGTCTCGACGAGCTGCGGCAATTTGGGGGAAACGAGCGTCAGCCCCAACTTTTTTGCCTCGGTTGCCCCCTGATGCTTATAAACGGTTCCCACTTGAGCCCGTTCGTCGTTGTCCAGCAAGGGAACGTTATGCGCGCCCGGGATGTGCCCTTCGGCAAATTCCCCGGGTGAGCGCACGTCAATGTACACCACATCAGCACGTTGGCGGACCTCGTGAAGGGAAACGTCCATGGTTGTCACCTTCTCGTGCGAATCTATCCCCATTCTTCTCATTTTACCCGATTTTGAAGCGGTTGTGTGCAGAAACAAGCGGTGGTGAGCGACGGATGGATATGATACGATCGAATAAGACATGCGAGCAAGGGGAGCGCCCTTGCAGAAGTTCCGCTATGGAACGGCAGACCAAGACGGCGCCTTGTGTTCAACGCGTTCTCCTCGCCAGCCCCTTTTTGACGGCCAACCGCGGCAACACGATTACGGTGCGGCGCATTGCCGCGGGGCTGCGTCGACTGGGCCTTGAAGTGGAAACGGTCGCCTACGCGGAGGGAAACGCGGTCTTTTCCCCGGCGGATGTGACCCACGTGTTCCACGCCTCGCGTTTTGCCCGCTTCTGGCGGCGCGAAATGGGCCATCTGGCGCCGCCGGCCCCCCTGGTGGTGACGATGACGGGGACGGATGTGAACAGGGACCTGTTTGACGAGAGCGGCCGGTACGACGTGTTCTGGACCCTCGAACGCGCCGCCGCCGTTGTCTTGTTCAGCGAGGAAGCGCGGGAGATGCTCCGGACGCAGTGGCCGGGCGATCCGGCCAAGCTGCATGTCGTGCCGCAGGGCCTGTCGGCGTTTCCCGATGTGCCGCCGGAGGACTGCGCGCGGCATCTCCCGCCGAAGCGAGGGTTTACCTTTCTGCTCCCCGCCGGCATTCGGCCCATCAAGAACGTGTTGTTTGCCGTGCGCGGCCTCAAGCGTCTCCGCGAGCGGGGGATGGAGGTTCACCTTGTCATCGCCGGCCCGGTACTGGATGCCGCCGAGGGGGAGCGCGTGCGGCGCGCCGCGCAGGAGGAGCGGGAATGGGTCGCGTATGTCGGCGAGGTGCCGCACGCGTGCATGCCTGCCCTCTACGCGCAGGCCGATGTCGTCCTCAACACGTCGCGCGCCGAAGGGCAGCCGGCGGCGCTGATCGAGGCGCTCCATTTTGGCGTGCCCGTGTTGGCTTCCAACGTCGCGGGAAACCGGACGATCGTGCGGCAGGAGGAGAACGGGCTGTTGTATACCGATCTGGACGAGGAGGATTTCGCCGCCAAGGCGGCGCGGCTGGTGCAGGATGACGCCCTGCGCCGGAGGTTGGTGGAAGCCGGGCGACGCGACGTGGCGGCGCGCTTTTCGGCCGAAACGGAGGCGCGGCGGCTGCTCGCCATTTACCAGGCCGTGCGGGACGGTTGCTGACGGACCTGCATGCGGTACAATAAAGGGTGCGTTCGTTTCGTGTGTCGAAACACCGAACGTTGAGGAGGCGTATCGCCGTGCGAAAACAAGGGCTCCCGCGTTGGGTGATGATGGCACTGCTGTTGCTGCTCGTGTTCTCGCTCGTCGCGTGCAGCCAGACGCAGGTGCCCGAGCAAGGGCAGGGCGGTGAAGCGGACAAGCCCTTCCACATCGGCGTGATTCCCACGCAAAAC
>PKQU01000184.1 GCA_017577925.1 Bacillota bacterium | reverse complement strand
CGCGTTCCACGTAAAAGAGGGCCATCTGGTGGATGGCGTAGCAAAGGGCCGGCCCCACGACAAGGCGCGCGTCGGTCTCGTCAGCGTATTGGGCAAAGGCACGCTGTTTGTCCTCGATCACCGCCCGGCACAGCGCAACCGCCTCGTCAAACCGTCCCTGCCGGAATACGTAGTAGGCCAGGTACACGCGCAAATGGTCGACGCTGAGCATGTACCCGAGCTGCGGCGGGTACTGGGCCAGCGCCTCGCGCATCTGCCGTTCGGCGAGGGCAAAGTCGCCGCGCGCGGCGCTGATTTCCGCCATCTCCGCCAGGCTCCGCACATAGGCGAAGTGCTCGTTCGTGTCGGTTTTGGGTCCTTCCTCGGCCACCGAAGCAAAAACGTCGTAGGCATCATCGGCGTACCCTTCGCGCAGCAGCATCACCCCGACCATGAGACGCACGTTGGGGTCGGCAAACTGCGCGAACGTGTTGTTGGGGACAAGACGCCCCACCCGCTCCTCGGCCCGAGCGGCGAGGACGTCCAGCGGCACCGTACGCTCCATATCGGCCATCACCTGCTCCCGTTTCCGCATTCTGTCCTTCATTGTACCGCAAGACGCCATCCCACGCCGGGCTGTCATCAAATTGTCACGATTCGTCTCCGCCTCGCTATGCTTTCTTGCGCCGCGCCCGCTTGGCCACGAAGAGAAGTCGACGGGCCAGCTGGGCCATGGCCGCCGGTTCCCCATAAAGGGTCAAGTACTTCCCGCTGCTGCAGTGCACGTTTACGCGACCCGGGGACACATGCACGCGCTTAATCGTTTCGGCCGAAACCGAAAAAACCGGGTACGGTTCACCGGCGTACCCGATGAACAGGCGAGAGGTGTACACCTTTACCTGAAAGGGCGAAAGGTAGCGCATCCCGTCGGCTACCACCTCGCGCACCGTTCCGCTCCAGAGGCACAGGTCGTGCGCCTCGCGCGGTAATGCGATCACGTTTTCAGGCAACGCCCGGCGGGCAGCGCACCGGCGCCGGTACCCCCATCCTGCTGCCAGCACCAAGCCGACAAGGGTCAAAGTGCCGATGGTCATCATGGTGCATCCTCTCTCCACACCGTTTACACCTTGCGCCATTGGCCAGGTAGTTTCTCGGACGGCGGCACGCCCTTCGAAGCGGTGTGTACGGACGCGGACGCGGGCTTCTCCGCGGGCGTCGATCCCATGGCCCGCTCCAGCGGATCCGTGCGGTTGATGCGGTCCGGATTGTCGGGCATGGCCATCCCCCCACAGGCCGTTTACTGTTTACCATGCCCGTTGGGTTACCTTCCTATTCCTCAAATAGAAAACAAGTGTAAGCATGCAAAAAGGGCAGGGGTTCCCCGCCCTGTTCCCGAACCCTTCACCCTATGCCCGCGATTTTCCTTCCGCACCGGCGATCAGGTTGTACAGCACGGCAATCGCCAGCTTCTGCCGCTCCTCCGGCGACAGGCTGGCAATATCCGTAAAGGAAAAGCCGGGCTTCTCGTCAACGCGCACGCGGAGCTTGAGCCCGCTGACTAGCATGTTGACCACATCCATGCGTGTCGCGGGCTTTTTCGCCAGAACCTTTCCCCCTCCTGAACGCGTGGTGGTCTTTCCGTCAACGTCCGTCGTGCCGACGATCGGGCTTATAAGGGGAACGATTCTTCGATTCCGCGGCACGCTTCGACCGCTCCTCGCGGCTGTCCCTTTGCTTTTTGTCGTCTGCGTCCCGCTCGCCTCGCTTTTTCTTTTCCCTCTCCGTTTCCCGGTGGTTGTCCTTCACCGTTTTCCTTTTCGTCGTTGAGGATTCCTTGGCCTCTTCCCTTTCCGCGTCGCGCTTCCCCGCCTTCTCACGGCCATGGAACGGATCCGGTTTCACCGCCTTGCGGTGGTCACGGCCGTTCAGCTGGGGCAAGTTCGCAAGCGAATCAAGTCCCGGATCGTTCCCCTTTTTCTCCTGAAACGGATGCCCCTGCCCTTCTGACCGGCGCTTGGCATCGTGTGAACGATCCGACTCCTTTCCCCCATGGGCCCCCGGTAGAATGCGGTTCCGCCCCTGCTCCTGGCCCAACAGGTACCGGCCGGTCGGCAGGCCCTTGGCCCGCGCCTCGGCCCGCAGCGCCGGCGTGGCCACCAGGGCGCGCACCTCCACGCCCTTCTGGACGGCCACCGTCTTGACCGTCTGTTCCACGGAACGGGCAATCTCCTGCACCCGTTGGGGATTGTGTTCCCCCTTGAAGACGGTCGTGGTGACGATCACATCATGCCTCTGGTTCAAGTACCCTTCTCGGCGCGCCTGGGCAAGGACATCCGCCGTCACCTCCGCCAACCCGCGGCCTTTCCACTGGGGTAGCCTTGCCACCAAACGCTCGCCGTCGGGATTGAGTCCCGCCAGATCGATCACGCGGTAGCGTTCGTCAATCCCCATCTCCACGCTGGGGTTCATGTCCAAGGCCACGTAAGCCATCACCGGCTGGGCCGTCATCCAAAACAGCCCGCCGGCCACCACCAGCGCCAAACAAGCAGCCACTGCCACCACACCCAGGGCACCCACCCGTTTGGCGCGGCGACGCGGTTCCTCAGGAAAAAAACAGATCTCCTCCCCCACGATGTAGGCGCGACCCGGCTCCCGGCGCACCCGGCAAAATTGCCCGTCGGGGGTCAGCACCACCACCTCGGACGCGCCGACCTGCAGGACAACCCCGCGCTTCATCCGTCTTCCCTCCTTTCGCCCAGGGCCTCGCGTACGTACCCGCGCAACTGTTCGAAATCTTCGATGAGAATCAACGCGATGGCCACGATGTACTTGCGGTTGCGCTCAAGGGTTTTGCGGCTACAGGTCACTTTCTGGAGCAGACGCTTCATGGGGAGCTTTTTGGTTTCCAGAAACGCACGCCGCAATTCCGGATCGTCGGCCAGCGTCTTGGCCACGGCGATGGCGTGCTCCCGGGCGTCACGGTGGACCGGCGACACCTCCGGCAAGTCGTCCAAGGAGATGCCGAACGCCGCCAACCGCATCTGAAACAACGCGATTTCCTCGCGGAGGTCCCGGATGGCCCGTTCTTTGCCGTAGACATCGAGGGACGCCTGGACAGCCAATCCCGATACCTCACGTTCCTCATCGGATAGGTGCGGGTCATCGAGGGACAGGGCGTTCTTCTGCCGCGACTCCTGGCGAATGTAATCGATCACCCGGCGGCGAATGACCAGATCGGCAAAGGAAAGGAAGGATCGCCCTTGCGCCGGGGAATAGTGTCGGATGGCCTCGTCGAAGGCGAGCAAGGCAATGCTGAACTCATCGTCATACCCGGGATGGATGTAGCGCTGGCACACCCGCGACGCCACCCGCGCCACAAACGATTGGTACTCGCTGAGCAGTCGGTTCCGCACCTCGTCGTCACCCGCCTGCGCGCG
>PKQU01000028.1 GCA_017577925.1 Bacillota bacterium | reverse complement strand
GCGGGGAAACCGAAACGCCCGGGCGGTGACGGTCCACCAGAAACGCGCTGATCCCGCGGTAGCCGGCGTCGGGATCGGTTTTGGCGAAGACCACAAAGAAGTCGGCCTCCGGGGCGTGGCTGATCCATGTCTTCCGCCCGCGGAGGACCCATCCCCTTCCCCTGCGCACGGCCCGCGTCCGGATGGCCGCCACATCCGACCCCGCATGGGGTTCGGTCAGCGCGTATGCCCCCAGCCCCGTAGCCAGGCGCGCGCCGTACGCCCTCTTCTGCGCCTCCGTGCCGGCCAGGGTCAGCGCATCGGCCACCAGGTTGTTCAAGAGGATGGCCGCGGCGATGCCCGTGCACGCCCAGGCCAGCTCTTCCGCCACGATCACCAGCTCCACCGGCGTGGCCCCGGTGCCGCCGCAGGATGCGGGAAGCAGCAGGTTGACCAGGCCCAGGGTACGGGCCTCCTCGACGATGGCGTGGGGAAAGCGGGCTGTCCGGTCGCATTCCGCCGCGGCCGGCGCGATTACCTCCCGCGCAAACCGGCGCGCCAACGCTTGCACCTGCCGCTGCTCCTCGGTCAGCGCAAAGTCCATATGCCCCCTCCTCTGCAGTCGCGCCGTCCCATGGGCTTGCGGCGACGCCTGTGCGCCGCCCCGCACGACACCGCGACGTTGAATGAACAGTCATTCAGAGAGAGCAACGCCGTACCCGCCGCCCCTATCCGGCGGGAACGGCGGGACATCCACTTTACGCGGGCGCGCCGAACCGCTCGCGCAACGCGCGCTTGAGGATCTTTCCCGACGCGTTGCGCGGCAAGTCGGCCACGAAGTGCACCTTCTTCGGCACCTTGAAGGGCGCCAGGCGCTCCCGCGCGTAGGCGATGAGTTCCTCCTCGCTCACCGCCGCGCCCTCGTTCACCACCACGACGGCGGTGACAGCCTCGATCCACTTCGGGTCGGGTGTGGCAATGACGGCCACTTCCTTCACCGCCGGGTGGGTGTACAGGACCTCCTCCACCTCGCGCGAGGCCACCAGCACGCCACCGGTGTTGATCACGTCCTTCTTGCGGTCGACCACGGTGATGTACCCCGCTTCGTCGACGCGGGCCAGGTCGCCGGAGTGGAACCAGCCGCCGGCAAAGGCCTCCGCCGTCTCCTCCGGCTTTTCCCAGTACCCGGTGCACAGCTGCGGCGAGCGGTACACCACCTCGCCGATCGCGCCCGGCGGCACATCGCGCATGGCCTCGTCGACAACGCGCAGTTCGACGAAGGGCACCGGCCTGCCCGCCGACGCAGGCCGTTCGTCGTGCTCCTCCGGGCGCAGCACGGTGGCCAGAGGGCCGATCTCCGATTGGCCGAAGCAGTTGTACAGGGAAAGCTGGGGCCATTGCCGGCGGAGCCGCTCGAGCACCGGGACGGGCATGATCGACGCGCCGTAGTATCCTTTCTGGAGGCAGGACAGGTCGCGCCGCGCAACGTCCGGATGGTGAAGCAGGGCGATCCACACCGTGGGCGGGGCAAAAAAGCTGGTAATCCGCTCGGCTTCAATGGTGGCAAGCACCCGCTCCGGGTCGGGGGCCTCGTGCAGCCAGTTTGTCGCCCCCAGCAGCAGATAGGGCATCAGGAAGACGTGCAACTGGGCCGAATGGTAGAGGGGCATGACGTGCAGCACGCGGTCCGTGGCCGCAAAATCGAGGGCCAGGATGCAGCTCATGTACTCGTACATCAGGGCCCGGTGCGTCATCATCGCCCCCTTGGGCAGCGACGTCGTGCCGGAGGTGTACAGGAGCTGGACGAGGTCCGTCTCCTCGAGGTTGCCGTCGGGCAGAACCGGCGGATCGACGCGGGCAAGGCGCAGGACGTCGAGCCCGTCCCCGCCCCACAGCGTGCCGTACACCGCCACGCCCAGCCGCTCGCGCACATCCTCCACCGGTCCGGCCCCGGCGGGATCGTAGAACAGGGCACGGCTGCCCGACTGGTTGACAATGTAGACCAGCTCGTCACCGGTCAGGGCAAAGTTGACGGGCACATGCACCAGCCCGGCCTTCGCCGCCGCCAGCCACAGGAGCACGTAGGCGTCGGAGTTGCGCCCGTAGGCGGCGACGCGGTCGCCCTTCTCGAGGCCTGCGGCAAGGAGGTGGCCGGCCAGCCGCTCGGCCGCCGCGTCCAGCTCCCGGTACGTCCACGCGCGCCCCCCGAACACCAGCGCCACGCGGTCGCCGCATCGCCGCGCGGTGCGTCGGATCAGGTCCCCGATGGTGTTCCGCCAAATCGCGTTCATCGGCATGCCCCCTTCTCCCGGGATGGCGGCTAACCGGCGGCCGTCCCGAAGATGTCTCGATACTGCTCGCGCAGCTTGGCCTTGAGGAATTTCCCGGCCGATGTGCGCGGAATGGCCTCGACAAAGACGAAGGCATCGGGCAGCCACCATTTGGGAAACGTATCGGCCAAAAACGCCCGCAATTCCTCCGGTGTCACCTCGGCGCCTTCTTTTTTCACCACCACGGCCAAGGGGCGCTCCTGCCACTTGGGATGGGCCACGCCGACCACCGCCGCCTCGGCCACGGCCGGGTGGGCCATCAGGGCGTTCTCCAGGTCCACCGAACTGATCCACTCGCCGCCCGACTTGATGAGGTCCTTGACGCGGTCCGTGATCTTCACATACCCGTGGGGGTCGATGGTGGCCACGTCGCCGGTGCGGAACCAGCCGTCCGCCGTCCAGCTGTCCGCCGCACCGGGGTGGTTGTAGTAGCTTCCCGCCACCCACGGCCCGCGCACCTGCAGCTCGCCCATCGTCTTCCCGTCCCACGGCGCCTCGCCCGCGTCGTTCACCACGCGCACGTCCACGAAGGGAGCGGGAATGCCCTGCTTGGCCCGGTAGGCGTACTGCTCCTCCTCCGGCTGGTCCGCCAGGTACGACTTGAGGTGGCTGACCGTCCCCAGCGGCGTCGTCTCCGTCATGCCCCACGCGTGGATGACGCGCAGGCCGTGGCGGTCAAACCCGCGGATCATCGCCTCGGGCGCGGCCGATCCGCCGACGACGAGGCGCATGCCCGGCGGCAGCGACCAGCGCCCGGGGGACCGGTCAAGGGCCTGGAGAACGCCGAGCCAGATCGTCGGCACCCCGGCGGCACAGGTGACGCCTTCCCCTTCGAACAAGTCCAGCAGGCTCTCCGGATCGAGATGGGGGCCCGGAAACACCTGTTTGGCGCCAACCATGGTGGCCGCAAAGGGGACGCCCCAGGCGTTGGCGTGGAACATGGGCACCACCGGGAGTACCGTGTCGCGGTGGGAGATCGCCAGCGTGTCGGCCAGCGCCGCCGCAAAGGAATGCAGCACGAGGGCGCGATGGGAATAGACCACGCCTTTCGGGCGGCCGGTCGTCCCCGAGGTGTAGCACATGCCGGCCGGATCCTTCTCGTCCAGATCAGGATAGGCGAAGTCGCCCGTGGCGGCGGCCAAGAGGCCCTCGTAATCGTCATAGCCCCCGGGCACGTCCTGTCCGGTGAGGGGCACGACGAAGATGCGCTCCACGCGGATGCGGTCCTGGATCCGACGCAACAGCGGCACCAGCACATCATCCACGATGAGGAACCGGTCTTCGGCGTGGTTGATGATGTAAGCGATCTCATCCGGATGCAGGCGCAGGTTGAGCGTGTGGAGCACGCCGCCGGCGGCAGGGATGCCAAAGTACGCCTCCAGGTGGGCGTAGTGGTTCCACATCAGCGTCCCAACCCGATCCCCCTTGGCCAAGCCGAACCGCTGCAGCCCTTCCGCGAGGGCGTTGGCCCGGCGAACAAAATCGGCGTACGTGTAGCGGTGAAGGGTCATATCCGGCAGGCGCGAGACGATCTCCACCGGGCCAAACAGCTTGCCTGCTCGCTCCAGCAGATGCGTCAGCGTGAGTGGATAGGCCATCATCGTGCTCGTGACCACGGCCATCCCCCTATTTTCTTAATATTTTTTAAGTTTAGTTTTTTATATTGTACTCTGCCTCCCCCGGACTGTCAAGCTTCCATCTCCTTGCCTCCTATCTTCTCAGATGCCCCTCATCAGGCCAGTAAGAGAATTTTGCAGACGGCATCTCCAGATTCCAGATACAAAAAATAGGGATAGAGGATGCGGATGTGGCTATGGTCCCTCACCTTCAATCCAGATCGCATCGCCTCAGGTCCCACTCGATCGGTTTTCCATATTATTGAACGTATGATAATCAGATTCCAAATCGATCAACTCGGTGAACAATATCCGAACAGAATGTTTGTCCGAAGGATTCCCTCAAATTAAAAAGAACCCCCCGGCTGGCGAGAGGGGTTCGATCCATCAGTGAATCGGCAAATACACGAAGATTTTCGTTCCTTCCCCGGGTTCGCTGCTTACGTCGAGCGTGCCGTCATGCGCCTCAACAATCGCCTTGCTGTTGGCCAGCCCGAGCCCAATGCCCCATGGCTTGGTGGTATAAAACGGCTCGAAAATCTCGTCCCACCGCTCCGTCGAAATGCCGGGTCCCGTGTCGGCCACCGTGATGAGGACGTCGGCCTCCAGCCGGTTGACCGCGACCGTAATCTGCCCGCCAGCGGCGGTTGCCTCGATGGCGTTCTGGATCAGGTTGATGAGCACCTGGCGGATCTGGTCGGGATCGAGGTCGATCAAGGGCACGGCCTCGTCGTAATGTTCCACCAAGGTGATGTTCTTTTCGACCATCTCGCTCTCCAGCAAGCGGCAGGTTTCCGATACCAGGCGCACCACGTCGCTTTTGCGGCGCTTGGGAACCGCCGGTTTCGAGATCCGCAAAAAATGCTGCACCAGTTCGGTGATCCGGTCCAATTCGTTCAGGATCAGATTGGCCTTCTCTTCATAGGGGCCGGAAAACACCCCTTTTTCCTTCATCAGTTGCATGGCCAGGCGGATGATGGCCAGCGGATTGCGGATCTCGTGGGCAATCTGCGCCGAAAACCGTCCCATCACGCCGAGCCGTTCCATCTGCTTGAGGGCCCGCTCCAGCTCGACCACGCGGGTAATGTCCCGCGCACACGCGACCAGGCGGCGCACACCGCGCGCGCTATCGTCCAGCCAGAAGGTCTCCCACAGGTACTCCCGCGTCTCGCCGGTCACGGGGTGGACAAAGGTTTCGCGGAAATCGCGCAGCGACCGCCGTTCGCGCAAGCTGATGGAAATGGCATTGTGGCGTGAGAAGATGCGGTCAACGGGGGCACCTTCATAGTCGCCGAACTTGCGCCGTGCCGCCCGGTTCATCAATTCGATCGCGCCCTCTTCCGTGCAAATCAGCACCGGCTCATCGGTCGTGTGGATCAGCTGGTTAAACAGGTGGGTGACGTACAGGTTCTGGCTTTTGAGCAGATACGCCTGTTCGATGGCATACCCCGTCGACAGGACCATCCCCAAAAGATACGGGCTGTGCTCCTCCCGGTACGCGGCAACGGCCAGTCCCCCGATCAGCCGGCCTTCCGCGTCCCGGAGCGGGGTGGCCGCACACGTCATGTTGTAGAACGCCTCGCAGTAGTGCTCCCGCCCCACCATCGACATCGGTTCACCCGTTGCCAGGGCCGTCCCCAACGCGTTGGCACCGTACACCGACTCCTTCCAACACAGGCCCTCGGTGGTATGGTGTTGCAAGAGGGGATCGGGCAGGCGTTCACCCCGACAGTGGAGCAGAATGCCATCGGCGTCGCAGATCACGACGATGAAACGCGACTTGATCTGCTCAAACAGATGGTCGAGGAACGGCTGGGCCACATCCAGCAAGATCCGGTTGTGCGCTTTCCGGCGAGCCAGCTCTTCCGGCGGGACGGGCGCGACGGTGGGCAAGCAGCCCTTCGGCACGCCGTAACGACGCGAACGCTCCCATGCCTCGCGGATTTTCTTCTGCCGTTCCGCTTCCGACAGGGCCAAGGCGGCCATTGGCATCGGCCAGGTTTCGTCCATGCGTGTTCCTCCTCGTGGGGGGCTGCTTCCTTTCGGTCCACGCTTTTCTATCTTACTACAGTCATCCCCCGCATGGGGAGGAAAACGGGTCGGCCAACCGCTCGAGCAGGCGACGGAAGTCCTCGGGCAGCGGTGCGGTGAGGCGCACCAGCTCGCCGGTACGCGGGTGGGGAAAGGCGAGGCGCCACGCGTGAAGCGCCGGGCGCGCGATGGCCGTCCGCGCACCTCCATACAGGTCGTCCCCAAACAGGGGATGGCCCAGATGCGCCAGGTGGACGCGGATCTGGTGCGTGCGTCCTGTCAGCGGCCGGCTGATCAGCAGCGTTCCTGCGGCGTAGCGCACAGCCACACGATAGCGGGTGCAGGCCGGCTGTCCGTCCCGCCGCACGGCGCGCTGGATAATCGAACCGGGGACCCGGCCGATGGGCGCGTCGATAACACCTGAACTTCGCGGCACCCGGCCTTCTACGCAGGCCAGGTAGGTTTTCCGCACCGCCCCCGCCGCCTGCAGACGGGCCAGTTGGGCGTGCGCCGCGGGGGACTTGGCGATGAGCGTCGCCCCCGACGTCCCCACGTCGAGGCGCGTCACCGGATGAAAGGCGCGCGTTTCGCCGCGCGCGGCCCAGTAGGCGAGCACCGCGTCCATCAGCGTCCCGCGCGGATGGTGGACCGTGGGGTGCATGCATTGTCCTGGCGGCTTGTCGACGACCAGGAGGTCCTCATCTTCATACAGAATGCGGATCGCCCCTTGCGCGATCCCTCGCCCATCCGGCTCGGTCACAACTCCTTCCTCGCCCATGACGCGCGTCCCCCCTTCCCAACAAAAAAGGAAGCTCCCACGAGCCTCCGCGCTTCCTTCTCCCCGTTCTGCTGTTCCGTTGCGCCCTCGCGCCTCCGTCTCTCCCCTCACGGTCAGTGCGCCCAAAAGGCCTCTCCACCCCAGCGCCGCGATCCGCGCCCTTATTTCTGGCTCTTCTTCGCATCGGAGGCCTGCGGCTTGACCGCGGACTGCCCCTTTTTCTTCTGCGCCATCACGAGCTGGTACAGCAAGCCCATGACTTCATCCTCCTTTTGGCGCTCGTGAAACCGGTACCCATCCACTGAATGCGTTTTTCTGTACCAATATGGTAACCGAGATCTTGTTATAATGGAAATGCCATTTTTATCGGACTACTTATTCACCTTTGGTATAAGGGAGGAGGCCAAACCCGTGCTGTACGAGCAGCTGGAAATGCTCGTGGCCATCGTCGAGGAAGGCAGCATGAACCGGGCCGCCGACCGGCTGCACATCACGCAACCCACCCTGTCGCGCGCGATCAAAAAGCTGGAGGAGCGCTTCGGCACCGCCTTCTTTGAACGGCGCGGCAAGCATCTCGTGCTCACGCCGGCGGGCCGGCGGGCGTACCAGACGGCCGTGGAGGTGGTGGGGGCCGTGCGCCGCCTCACCGATGAGCTGGTCGCCATGGAGACGCCGACGCGCGGCCCGCTGACGCTCGGCGCGGGGCTCACCACCCTGCAGCACGTGTTGCCCCCGCTGCTTGCCCCGTTCACCCGCCAGTACCCGGAGATCGACGTCAACGTCAAGACCGGACGCGCCCACGAGATGGTGATGGCCTTGGAAAACGGCGAAGTGGACCTGGCCTTTATCGCCGCCGACCAGTTCCACCATCCCTACCTGGAGGCCCTGCCCCTGGAGACGGAGTCGATCATCCTCGCCGTTCCTGCCCACCATCCGCTGGCCCACGCGCCGTCGCCGCTGTCTGTTTCCGCGCTGGACGGTCAGCCGTTTTTGCTGTTTTCCCCCGGCACATACTACCGCGATTTCCTCGACCGCATCTTTTCCGAATCCGGCGTACGGCCGCACATCCGCCTGGAGGTGGACAGTTTCACCACGCTGAAAAAAATGGTGGAAGCAGGGCTGGGGGTCACCTTCCTTCCCGAATCCTACGTGCAGGACGACGTGGCCGCCGGGCGCATCGTCGCCGTTCCCGTTCAGGAGCTGGCCTCCGTCCGGTTTGTGACCTACCTCCTGTCGCCGCCGTACCTGCAGCGGGGAACGGCGCGCCTCTTCCGGCAGTTTACGCGGGAATACTACGCCCTTCGGTAGGCCGGGCCGCATCTTGAACGGCCGGCAGCGTCCCCACCACACCGTCGCGTCGGGTGCTGCTACCGGCTGCAGCCCCGCGCGGCAATGTCGAGCTCACCCACAACCCGGCCGTTCCGCACGGCATAGGCGCGGTCGTACAGGTTGACAACGGGGCAGATATGATTGGGGATCACCTCAACGCGATCACCCACGGCAAGCGCCACCGTCCACGGGGTGACGATGCCGTGTTCGTCGGACACGCGGGTCACGAGGCAGTCGGGGTGGTCCTTCAGCACGCCGTATCCCGGGTGGCGCCCCGGCGGCCCGGTGTTGACCGGGTCGGACCCCAGGGCCTTGGCCCCCGCGTCCAGCACCAGGCGCTCGCCGTCGCGCACCGTCATCACCGTGGCCAATACCGTCGCCGCACACGATTCCCACTCGCCGCGCACGAGGGCCTGGGAACGGTCGAAATAGGCGTATACGCCGGGACGGATCTCGGTAATCCCCGGCAGGATCTCCCCGACCAACAGCGCCGGCGTGCACCCGACCGACAACTCAAAGGTCCGTCCCGTGCGCGCGGAAAGGGCCCGCCCCGCCTCCAGCATCGTCCGTTGCGCCGCCTCGGCCAGGCGGCGCATCTCCTCGACGGTCGCGCCGCCGTAGACGTGCCCCTCGTGGGTAAACAGGCCAGCCACGCGCACCTGCGGCCGCCAGGAGAGCACCCACTGGGTGAACGCCACGGCCGCATCCGGCGCCAACCCGGCGCGGTGCTGGCCAGTGTCCACCTCGACCATCACCTCGAGGGGGATGTCCTCCCCGAACACCGCCAGAAGGCGCTCGACATGCACCGGATGGTCGACGGCCACGCGGACGCGCACGCCCTCCGCAACCAGGCGGGCCAGTTGGCGCAGCTTTTCCTCGTCCACAACCGGCGTGCAAACAAACAGGTCGCGCACGCCGCTCGGGACCAAGGCCACCGCTTCGCTCACCTTGGCCACCGTCAGGCCGGCGGCGCCGAGCTCGAGCTGCCGCCGCGCCACGGCTACCGACTTGTGTGTCTTGGCGTGGGGGCGCAGCTTTACGCCGGCGCGACGGGCGCGCTCCTGCATGCGGTGCAGGTTGGCCTCCAGGCGTTCGAGGTCGATGAGCAAGGCCGGGGTCGGCACGTCCGCATAGGCCCGTGTGGCGTGCCCGCCCCGGACCGGCATTCCGTTTGAACTGCTCATGTTCTTTCCCCTTTCGAAATTCTCGTGCTAAGATTAGGAATAATGGTTTTCCCCCGAAAGAGGCAACCACTATTTGCGACCACTCCAATTCGACCACAGCGAAAGGAAGACCGACCATGGGCATCACCGTTCAACCCTCTCAGCAACTGCGACGGCTCCCCACCCAGTTTTTCGCTTCCCTTGTGGCCAAGGTAAGCCGCGTGCGCGCGTCGGGAGCCGACCTGATCAACCTGGGCCAGGGAAACCCCGACCTGCCCACACCTCCGCACATCGTCAAGGCCTTGCAGGCGGCGGCGGAGGACCCGCGCCATCACCGCTATCCGCCGTTTACGGGGCTTCCGGCGCTCAAGGCGGCCATCGCCGACTGGTACCGGCGCGAACACGGTGTTGAGCTGGACCCGGAAACGGAAGTGGCCATCCTCTTCGGAGCCAAGGCCGGCCTGGTGGAAATCGCACAGTGCCTGCTCGACCCAGGTGACGTCTGCCTCGTGCCTGACCCCGGCTACCCCGACTACTGGTCGGGCATCGCCATCGCCGGGGCGGAAATGGTAACCATGCCGCTGTCACGGGAAAACGGCTTCCTGCCCGACCTCGCGCGCATTCCGCACGCGGCGCGGCAGCGAGCCAAGCTGATGTTCCTGAACTACCCGAACAACCCGACGGGCGCGTGCGCCCCGGAAACCTTCTTCGACGACGTCATCCGCTTCGCCGACGAGCATAACATCGTCGTCGCCCACGACTTCGCCTACGGGGCCATCGGGTTCGACGGCCGCAAGCCGGTCAGCTTCCTGAGCCGTCCCGGGGCGAAGGAGGTGGGCGTGGAGTTCTACACGCTGTCCAAAACATACAACATGGCCGGCTGGCGCGTCGGCTTCGCCCTCGGCAACCGGGACGTGATCCGCCTGATCAACCTGATCCAGGACCACTACTACTGCAGCCTGTTCGGTGCCGTGCAAATGGCGGCCGTGGCCGCCCTCACCGGTCCGCAAGATTGCGTGCGCGAGCTGGTGGCCACCTACCAGCGGCGGCGCGACGCCCTCTACAGCGAGCTGCGGGCGGCGGGGTGGGACCTCCTGCCGTGCGAAGGTTCCTTCTTCGTGTGGCTGCCTGTGCCGAAGGGCTTCACCTCGGCCGGCTTCGCCGACCTTCTGCTGGAGGAGGCCCATGTGGCGGTGGCGCCGGGCATCGGCTTCGGGTCGTGCGGCGAAGGGTACGTGCGCGTGGGTCTGCTCGCCCCCGAAGCGCGCATTCGCGAAGCGGCGCGGCGCATGGCCCGCGTCGCCCAGCAGGTCGGCAGCGCGGCGCGGTGACGGAAGACCCAACGGGGAACACGGCAAAGGGAGGGACAGCCACGTCCCTCCCTTTTAGGCGATTTCAAACCCCAAGTCCTCCAGCATCTGGTAGTCCGCCGGCGGCGCCTGTCCTTCCGTGGTCAGGTAGTCGCCGATGAAGATGGAGTTGGCCGCGTAGAGGAGCAGCGGCTGCAGCGTGCGCAGGTTCACTTCCCGCCCGCCGGCGACGCGGATTTCCTTGGTCGGGTTCACGAAGCGGAACAGGGCCACCACCTTCAGACAGTAGGTGGGCGTCAGCTCGTTGAGGTGTTCGAGGGGCGTGCCGGGGATGGCGTGCAGGAAGTTGATGGGGATGGAGTCGATATCCAGCTCGCGCACGGCAAAGGCCAGCTCCACCACGTCCGCGGGCGACTCGCCCATCCCGATGATGCAGCCCGAACAGGGCGAGATGCCGGCCTTGATCACGTTGCGGATCGTGGCCACGCGGTCGGCGTAGGTGTGGGTGGTGGCAATGTTGGCGTAGTGGCCTTCGCTCGTGTTGAGGTTGTGATTGTAGCGGTCCACCCCCGCCTCTTTGAGGGCGCGGGCCTGCTCTTCCGTGAGGATGCCCAGGCACGCGCACACCGTCAGGTTCAGCTCGGCCTTGATCTCCTTGACAGCCTCGATCACCGTTTGGAGCTCCCGTTCGGTGGGGCTGCGGCCGCTGGCGACGATGCAGTACGTCCCCGCCTGGAGTTCGGCTGCCTTGCGCGCTCCTTCTACAAGTACCTCCTTGGACAGCATCGGATACTTGGCAATCGGCGCCTTGGAGACGATCGACTGGGAGCAGTAGCCGCAATCTTCCGGGCACAACCCGCTCTTGGCGTTGATGATCATGTTCAGGCGCACGCGCTTGCCGTAGTAATGGCGGCGCACGCGGTAGGCGGCATGCAGGATGGCCAGCAGCTCGTCGTCATCAGCCTGAAGGACGGCCAGCGCTTCCTCGCGGGTTAGCGGCTCGCCCGCGATGGCTTTGTCGGCAAGATGCTCCCAGAACGCCCATCCCCGCGCCGTCGCGCCCTGCGTTACCGTTTGCGAATGCACAATCCCGCCTCCTCTTTTTCGTTGCTTTTCCCCGTGCCTCATGGGGCACGCCGGGCAACGATCCACACCACGTGGTAGGTAGCCGGCACGCCGTCCGGTCCGCCAAAGAGACGCTCGTAGGCTTCGAGCATTCCCAGCAGGATGCGGCGGCTGGCGCGCGGCAGGCCCTCCGGGGCGTGGTTCGCGCCGGTGCGCTTCACCGTATCCAGGAAGGCCCGCACCGTCGGATAGCGCTTTTGCCACTGGGCCTCCCGGATGAGGCGCACATCCAGCCCGGCATCCCGCACCATCGCCGCCCAATCCCCCGCTGCGAAAAACACCGGTCCGCGGCGCGGCGTTCCCACGTCGCCGGCAGCGGCGAAGGCCTGGTCCAACTCCCAAAAGGTGCGCGGGCCGAAAGTGGCAAAGGCCAGATGTCCGTCCGGGGTCAGGGCGTCCGCCAGCGTCCGCAGCGTGCGCGCGGGCTCGGTGAGCCACTGGAAGGTGGCGTTGGACACGACGCGGTCGACGGGGCCCTCGGGCACCCATTGTTCAATGTCGGCGCACACCCACCGCACGCGGGAAGTGGCCAGCCGTTCCTGGGCCACGGCGAGCATCTCCTCGGCCAGGTCGACCGCCGTGCAGCAGGCCCGGGGGTACCGGTCGAGAAGCTTCCGCGTCAGGTAGCCCGTACCGCACCCGACGTCCAGTACCGTGCGCACCGCCAATGTATCCTCCTCCACGGCGGCAAGGTGTTCCAGCAGGGCGTCGGCCATGGCTCGCTGCACCTCGGCGTAGCCGTCGTACTCGCGGGCCCTTCGGCCGAAGTGGCGGCGCACCGCCTGCTTGTCAACGGGATTGACGGACGTGTGCATCAGCATCGCTGGGCCTCCTTCCGTGGATCAGCTCGGCACGTCCACCCGCTGCGCACGTCCCGCACCGCCGTACCCGTGCCCCGTGTCGGCGGATCGCTGTACCGTTGCCAGCTCGGTCTCCAGCCAGCGGGCAAAGGCGGACGGGCGGACCAGGTGCGGGGCGTGGCCCGCGCCGTTCCACACCGTGAGATGCGCGTTCGGCAGTGCATCGGCCAAGTCGCGCGCCCCGGACAGCGGGCACACCGCGTCGGTCGAGCCGTGCAGGAGGCGCACCGGTACACGGCACCGCGCCAGCTCCTCCCGCGCGTCGCCCTCCGCCAGCACGGTCAACCCGGCCAGCCCTTCCTCCGCCGGCGGCGGGGAAGTGAAGAGCCGCTGGCAGACGGCGGCCGCCTCCACCCGCTCGCCCGGTCCGAACAGGCTGGCTACGAAGCCCCGCCAGGTGGCGAGCGGGTTGCGCGCAAAGCGACGGGCGAAACGGCGCAGGACCCGCGCATCCCAGCCGTGCGGCCAGTCGGGGGCCGTCACGAAGCGCGCCGTGGCCCCGACGAGCACCAGGGCAACCACGTCGTCTGCCATTTCCCGGGCAATCGAGAGGGTCACCAGACTGCCCAGCGACCAGGCGACGACCGCCACCGGGCCCCGACTCGCCTCCCGCGCCTGGGCAACGGCCGTACGAACGACGTGGGAAAAGTCCCCCGGCGCGCGGCACCCCGCCCAGTCCACCGCCACGTGGACCGCAGCGTGGGCGAGATGCGGCCACACCGGCATCCACACCGCGGGCGGCATGCCCCAGCCCGGCACCCACACGAAGGCGCCCACCCGTCCCGTGTCTTGTGTCCCGGCACCCCTCGCGCTCAGATCCTTCACGCCTCCGGTCCCCCCAAGGCGCGCACCGCGTCGATCGCCACGCGGGCGGCCCGCTCCACGTCGTCCTCGTCGTGGAGAGCAGTAAACGAAAAGCGAAGGCGCGCCGTACCCTCGGGCACCGTCGGCGGACGGATGGCCACGGCCAGGACGCCCTGCTCCTCCAGGGCGCGGCTGACCGCCAGCGCCGCCCTGCTGCTGCCGACGATGAGCGGCACGATGGCCGATGGCCCGTCGCCCCCGGCAAGGCCGGCCGTCC
>PKQU01000183.1 GCA_017577925.1 Bacillota bacterium | reverse complement strand
CACCAAAACCCGGGCCCCTCTCCCGGTTTGACCACCAGGGCGTGCCGCCCCCCCTTCTCCACATCGGCGAGGGGGACGGTAAAAACGGTGTGCCACAGCCGGCCCGCCACCCGGCCCAGTGGACCGGCGTAGGCGCCGTGCGTGCCCCAAACGATTCTTCCGTCAGGATCGACGGCCACCACGGCATGCCAGTCCAGCGCATCCGACGCGATGCGCAGGAGCAGGTGCCGGTTCGCCCGCCGGCGTACCAGCGCTTCCTCCACGGCCTGCGCGGTCAGGCTCACGACCGTGAGCACGAACGGATGATAGGCACCGGCGTACCCGCTGACGTCGAGAACTCCGACGAGCGAGCCGTCCGGGGCAAACACGGGCGACGCGGCGCAGCACAAGAAGCGGTTTTCCCTGCAGTAATGCTCGTCGCCGACAACGGCGACCGCCCGTTTTTCCGCCAGCGCCGTCCCGATGGCATTTGTCCCCTTTACCGGCTCGCTCCAATCGGAACCGCTGGCCAGGTGGACGCGGGCGGCGTCTTTCGAGAAAACGGGATCACCCTTGCTGTCGAGGATCACGCCGTCTGCATCGGCTGCCAGTACCATTGCCCCCCACTGTTTCACCCACCCATAAAGCTGCTGGAGCCACCCGTCCGCTTCGCGCAAAAACTCCCCCCGGGCGTTGCGCCGGCGACGAAGTTCCGCTTCGGAAAGCAGCACCGGCTCAACTCGCTCCGGGTGAACGCCATACCGGCGGCTCCGTTGCCAGGAAGCCTCGAGGCTCATCGACCATCCCCCTTTCGGATGATCGGCGTGCATTTGTTATTGTATCAAACATTCTGAACACAATGGTGTCGTTTTTTGCGACAGGTGTTTCAATACGGGACACCGTTCCCCCGCTGGCCAACCGGTCCTGCGGAACACGCCGGTCCCGAAACGCGCCTCGCGCGTGCCTTCACCGCCGGCCAGCCCCTCCCTCCACCGCCCCACAACCGTTGGCACGCAACTTGCTCGTAATTTTGTGGCGAGGGGAGAGACGCAACATCCTTCCGAATCCCCTCAAGCGCACATCCCACGATCAAGGAGGTATGGCCATGTCCGTTTCCACGTCCTCTTCCACAGTTGAACTGCACCCCAAAGTGAAAGCGTTTCTCGCCGACGCTCCGAAGAAGCTGTTCATCGGCGGACAGTTTGTCGAGTCGGCGTCCGGAAAAACGTTCCCCAGCGTCAACCCGGCCACCGGCGAAATCCTGTGTGAAGTATACGAGGCTGACGCCGCCGACGTCGACCGCGCAGTGGAAGCGGCCGAGCGGGCCCTGGAGGGACCGTGGTCGAAGATCTCTCCCAGCGAACGGGGGCGCCTGCTCTGGAAACTGGCTGACCTCATCGAAGAGAACCTGGAACCGCTTGCGCAGCTGGAGACACTGGACAACGGCAAGCCGATCCGCGAGACGCGCAAGGCCGACCTGCCGCTGGTGATCGACCACTTCCGCTATTACGCCGGATGGGCGACCAAAATCACGGGCGACACCCTTTCCAACTCGGTAAGCCCTTACCTCTTTACGTACACCCGCCGGGAGCCCATCGGGGTCGTGGGGCAGATCATCCCCTGGAACTTCCCGCTCCTCATGGCGGCGTGGAAGCTTGGGGCCGCTCTGGCCGCAGGCAACGTCGTCGTGCTGAAGACGGCGGAGCAGACACCGCTTTCCGCCCTGTACCTGGCCGAACTGATCCGGGAAGCCGGATTCCCCGACGGTGTGGTCAACATCCTCTCCGGTTTCGGCCCGACGGCGGGTTCTGCCATCGTCCGCCATCCGCGCGTGCGCAAGGTAGCCTTCACCGGTTCGACGGAAGTCGGGAAGATCATCATGCGCGAGGCGTCCGGGAACCTGAAGCGCGTGTCCCTTGAGCTGGGCGGCAAGTCGCCGAACATCGTCTTCCCCGACGCCGATTTTGATCGCGCGGTTAAGGGTGCCCTGCACGGTATCTTCTTCAACCAGGGGCAGGTGTGCAGCGCCGGGTCGCGCCTCTTCGTGCACAAAAAGGTGTACGACAACTTCCTGGCCGACCTGACCGACTACGCGTCCCGTCTGAAGCAAGGTCCGGGCCTTGACGAGACGACGGAAATCGGTCCCCTGGTGTCGGAAGAACAGTTCGAACGGGTCACCGGCTACCTGAACAAGGGCAAAGAAGAGGGGGCCAAACCGCTGGTCGGCGGCGAGCCCAAGTCCGGTCCCGGCTACTTCATTCCGCCGACGGTTTTCGCCGACGTCCATGATCGCATGACCATCGCCAAGGAGGAAATTTTCGGGCCTGTCGTTGCGGCGATGCCCTTCGACGATGAAGAGCAGCTCGCCGACGTGATCCGGAGGGCCAACGACTCCGAATACGGCCTTGCCGCCGGCGTATGGACGACGGACCTGCGCAAGGCCCACCGCGTCGCCCACGCCTTGCAGGCCGGAACCGTGTGGGTCAACTGCTACAACGTCTTTGACGCCAACGTGCCCTTCGGCGGGTACAAACAATCCGGCTTCGGGCGCGAGATGGGGCACTACGCCCTGGAGTTGTATACGGAAGTCAAAGCGGTGTGGGTGAACATTGAGTAAGGCGCACAAGCCGAGCGGGCGGTCGCCCGCTCGGCTTTGTTGTTTCGCGGTTCCCGCCAAAAAATTGCCCGTCCGCACGCCCCACGGACGGGTACCGGCTTTGGTATAATGGCATCGAACAACCCCGACGCATGGAGAGAAAGGAGGCTCCTGCGCCATGGCACGACGCGGCAAGGGCAAACCGCTGCTGGCGGCCTTGCTCCTCAGCACCCTGCTGGCCGGCTGTTCCAACGGCGCCGGTTCCCACGAGGGCGCAAACCCCGCCATCCACACGGCGCCGAATGGTGACCTTCGCGAGGTGACCGCCTCGGTGGACACGCTGCCGACCTTCTTGGACGACAAGCCCGAGCCGATCCGGGCGACATACCGCCTGGCCGGGCGGCACGCTGACGTGCTGCGGTGGATGCCCTGCACGTGCGGATGCGGTCCGTCGGCCGGACACCGGAGCAACCTGGACTGCTTCATCCACGAGATCCGGCCGGACGGCTCGGTGATTTGGGACGACCACGCCACCCGCTGCGACACCTGCCTGCGCATCGCGGCGGAGGCGGCACACCTGGCGGAAAGCGGGAAATCGACGCAGGAGATCCGGCAACACATTGACGCCAAGTACGGAAAATACGGCCCGCCTACGCCGACACCCCAGCCGCCGGCATCCTGACACGCCTCGCAACGCCGTCCCGTCAATAGGGCGGCCACAGCACGCGCCGCGCCTGGGCGAAACGGCGGTTCACCTCGTCCCAGTTGACCACATGCCACCACGCCTCGATGTAATCGCGGCGGCGGTTCTGGTACTTCAGAAAGTAGGCGTGTTCCCACACATCGAGGGCCAACAGCGGAATCTGGTCTTGCTGGGACAGGTTTTGATGCTT
>PKQU01000182.1 GCA_017577925.1 Bacillota bacterium | reverse complement strand
GCTGCCACGCCTGCTGGCGCCGCTCGCGCGGGCAATACACCGAGTCAATCCCCAGGAGGTTCACGCCACGCAAGATAAAGGGAAAGACGGTGGTCGCCAGCTCGCTGCCGCCGGCAAGCCCGCACGCAGCAACACTGCCCCCGTAGGCCACCGACCGCAGGAGGCCGGCCAGCGTATCGCCGCCCACCGTGTCCACGGCCCCGGCCCACTGCTCGGAGTCCAGCGCCTTCCCCGTCGGCGTCGCCAGCACCCTTCGGTCAATGATGCGGTAGGCGCCGAGGAAACGCAAATAGTCCTGGAGTTCCGGCCGCCCCGTCGACGCTACAACGCGGTAGCCAAGCCGGGCCAGCAAGGCCACCGCGATGCTGCCCACGCCGCCGGCCGCTCCCGTCACCACCACTTCCCGCTCACCCGGCTTCACGTCGTGCTCTTCCAGCGCCATGACGCACAGCATCGCCGTGAAGCCGGCCGTGCCGATAGCCATGGCCTGCTTCAGGTCAAGGCCCTGCGGCAACGGGACCAACCACTCCGCCTTGACCCGTGCGTACTGCGCATAGCCGCCCCAATGGCGCTCGCCGATCCCCCATCCCGTCACGATCACCGGGTCGCCCGGCCGCACGTCCGGGACGGACGACTCCTCCACCACGCCGGCGAGGTCGATGCCCGGCACCATCGGATACCGCCGCACAATCCTCCCGGGAACGTGAAGGGCCAGCCCATCCTTGTAGTTCACGCTGGAATACGCTACCTTGATCAGGACCTCGCCCTCCGGCAAGGCCGACCGCTCCACTTCCCGCACCGCGCAGCGAACCTCGCCATCTTCCTGTTCCAACACCAGAGCCCGAAACACCGCCTGCGACATCCGCCCCACCTCCCGTGGTATCGGGGAATTCACGGTTGTCAGGAATAGTATACCATTTGTCTCAAAGGGGGGAATGGCGAAAATCGTCGCACAGCACTCCCGCGCATAGGCAGGCGCTTCCGGTTTCATACTAGTGTTGCACCCTTGCAAAGGACCGCAAAAGGAGGAACAGACCATGGACACGCCGCAACCCTATCCGGGTCCCACGTACCAGCCCGCTTTCGGTGCGGCAGCGGCACAGCCGCAACCCTTGCGCTGGCCAACACCGCCCGAGGTCGTGACAACCAAAGACCTGGCCTACCTCAAGGACAGCCTATCGTGGGAGCTCCTGGCAATGAAAAAGTGCCACCACTTCGCCCAGGCATGCACCGACCCGCAGCTCCGCGAGGCCCTGGAAGCGGCCTGCCGGATGCACCAACGCCACTACGAAATGCTACTGGGACATCTCAACACCGGCGGATCCCGTCCTCCCGCGCCGGGACAGCCGATGTAAGGAGGGGCCACCATGCAACAACCGCCGAACAACCAGAAAATCGCCAATCCCAAACCGCCCGCCGAACCACAGGTGAAAGGCCCGCAACTGAACGACCGCGACCGGGTCAACGACGTGCTGGCCACCGAGAAATACCTGTGCCACAATTACACCATCATGGCCATTGAAGCCAGCCACGATCGCCTGCACCAGGACGTGCTGGCCATCCTGAACGAAACCCACCAGTGCCAGCGGCGCCTGTTCAACCTCATGTTTGAAAAAGGGTGGTACAAGCTGGAGGCGGCACCGGCCTACGAGGTGCAAAACGCCTACCAGCAGTTTTCCGGGTACCGTACACAATTCCCCCTCCATGGCGCAGGTGGGGAAACGGCCCAGACGGCCACACCATGGATGTGATCCGTGAAACGGGAAACGCCCTTGACCGCTTGCCGAAAGCGGAACAAGGGCGTTTTTGGCGTGATTCCCGTTCTCCCCCACATCCCGCTCATGCCTCCATCCCGTCCACCGGACGCCGTACGGCCCCGCTGCGCCGCGCGATCCACAGGATGGGGAGGATGCCCAGCAGGGTCAATCCGCCGAACAGCATATACGTGCCGTAGATGCTGTAACGATCCATCACCAGGCCACCGAGCACGTTGCACGCCACCGTGCCAAGCCCGTGTCCAAACGCCGCGAAAATGCCCAGGGCCGTTGCCTGCAGGTGGCGGGGCGCCAGTTCGCGAACCAACGGCGGCGCGGCGGCCAAGTACAAGCCGACGGAAAAGCCTTGCAGCAAAAAGAGCCCCAACACCGCGGCCAGCGGTGGTGCCGTGGCATACCACAGCCACCGCCCCGCCGACACCGCACTGGCCAAAAGGAGCGTGCCCGCCAGCCCCCAGCGGCGCACAAACCAACCGGCGGTGCGCATGAAAATCACTTCGCTTCCGGCAAAGAGGAGAAACGCCACCCCGATGCCCGCCACCGATCCCCCGAGGGCCTGGTACAGCAAGCCAAAGTAGACATTGTTCCCGTTAATCGGCCCAAACACCAGGAAGGCGCTCAGCACGAACAGCGCGTAGGACGGGAGGCTGAGCAGGTCGCGCAGACCCCGCCACAGCCGCACGTGGCCCGTTTCCTCCCCCTGGTCGGGCAGGCGACGGACAACCCACAGGGAGGCGAACAGCGCCGCGGCATACAAGGGAAACAGCACCCCAAGCCCGAAGGCGTCGGCCGCCCTGCCGGCTACAAACGCCGCCGTGGCGAACCCAACCGCGCCCCACAACCGGATGTTCCCGTAGGAAACGCCACTTTCGCGCGCAAACCGTAAGGCCAGGCTGTCGGAAATGGGCACGATGGCGCTCTGAAACAGGTGCAGCCCGACAAGCAGTACGAGCATGACGGCAAAACCGTCGGCCACGAGAAAGCCAAGGGCGATCGTTCCCGACATCACTGCGGCAACCGTCAACACACGCAGCGGCCGTTGCGTGGCATCACAGAGCAGTCCCCAAACCGGTTGGGTTACGATCGCCACAATCGGTCCGACGGCCGTCAGCACGCCAATTTCCGTTCCCGAAAACCCCTTGGCCTCCAGAAAGCGCGACAGGAGTGGATAGAAGGCTCCAAACGCAAAAAAGAACCCCAGAAACAGCGCGTTGAGCCGCAGGTACGTCCCCCGCCACGGCATGGCGGCGCGCCCGAGCTCCTGCGTCTTTGCCAATGACACGCCATTCCCCTCCCCCGCTTGCCGACCCATTCGCCGCTCGCCTGCGACGGTACGATCGGAGCGATCCTCTTTGACACGGCAAACGCGCAAGACAAGAAAGAATAAAAGAATAAAGAAACCCGCCACCGGACATTCCGGTGCGGGCTTTTGGCTATGTAGTGGTGCTGGCGGAGGGACTTGAACCCACGACCTACGCATTACGAGTGCGCCGCTCTACCAACTGAGCTACGCCAGCACATTTGCGTCGCCGATCACGCTTATCAATTTACACGAGACCAACGGAAATGTCAAGTGGAATTTTTTCCGCTCCATCCGCAACAGGTGCCTCCTCGCCCCATGGCTGCCGGCTCCCTTTTCGTTTCCGGCCTGCATCGCCGGGAAAGAAAAAAAGCCCCGTTCCCGGGGCGATCTCACGTGT